>JBOFJM010000098.1:0-3462 GCA_051656825.1 Kluyvera sp. | reverse complement strand
GCATGTCTTTGAGTCGATACCCGCCGACATAGCGCTCGATTTCTTTTAAATACTGGTTGATAGGGTGGCCGGTCAGGTACAGACCTAACGTTTCACGCTCCCCATCAAGCACCACCTGCTCAGGCCACGGCTGGCAGTTGGCATACGATTTTTCAACCTGCTCAGGTTCTTCCGCCAATACGCCAAACATATCTGCCTGACCAATGGCTTCCGCTTTTGCGTGCTGATCCGCCGCTTTCAGCGCATCGCCTAGCGAGTTCATCAGCGCGGCACGGTGCGGGCCAAGGCGGTCAAACGCCCCAGACATGATCAGTTTTTCCAGCACCCGGCGATTCAATTTTTTGGTATCAGTACGCGCACAAAGGTCGAACAGCTCGCGGAAATAGCCGCCGTTGTTACGCGCTTCAATGATGGCTTCAATCGGGCCTTCACCGACGCCTTTAATCGCGCCGATACCATACACGATTTCCCCGTCATGATTAACGTGGAAATGATATAAACCGGAATTGATATCTGGCGGCAATATTTTCAGCCCCATGCGCCAGCATTCATCCACCAGACCCACCACTTTTTCGGTGTTGTCCATATCGGCGGTCATGACCGCCGCCATAAACTCGGCGGGATAGTGCGCCTTCAACCACAGCGTCTGATAAGAGACAAGCGCATAGGCCGCAGAGTGCGATTTGTTAAACCCGTAACCGGCGAACTTCTCCACCAGGTCGAAGATTTTCATCGCCAGTTCGCCGTCAATGCCGTTCTTTCTAGCACCTTCTTCAAACGCGCCGCGCTGCTTAGCCATCTCCTCTGGCTTTTTCTTACCCATCGCACGACGCAGCATGTCCGCGCCGCCGAGGGTATAGCCAGACAGCACCTGCGCAATCTGCATGACCTGTTCCTGGTACAGGATGATGCCATATGTTGGCTCCAGTACCGGTTTCAGGCATTCATGCTGCCACTGCACGTCTGGGTAGGAAATCTCTTCGCGCCCGTGTTTACGGTCGATAAAGTTATCTACCATCCCTGACTGAAGCGGGCCAGGACGGAACAGGGCCACCAGTGCAATCATGTCTTCGAAGCAGTCAGGCTGTAGACGTTTAATCAGATCTTTCATGCCGCGCGATTCAAGCTGGAATACCGCTGTGGTTTCCGAGCGTTGCAGCATGTCGAAACTTTTCTTGTCATCCAGCGGGATGGCGGCGATATCGAGCGGCGGCTCGCCATTGCGTTCACGGCGGGCGTTGATCATCTCCAGCGCCCAGTTGATGATGGTCAGCGTACGCAAGCCGAGGAAGTCAAACTTCACCAGCCCGGCATATTCCACGTCGTTCTTATCAAACTGAGTGACCGGGTGCAGCCCCTGTTCATCACAGTACAGCGGCGCAAAGTCGGTGATTTTGGTCGGTGCGATAACCACACCACCGGCGTGTTTACCGGCGTTACGGGTGACGCCTTCAAGCTTACGCGCCATATCAATCAGCGCGCGAACTTCTTCATCCGCCTCGTAAATTTCTGGCAGTTGTGGTTCAGCCTCAAAGGCTTTAGCCAGCGTCATGCCTGGGTCTGGCGGCACTAGCTTAGAAATACGGTCAACGAAGCCATACGGATGCCCCAGTACACGCCCCACGTCACGGATAACCGCTTTGGCCGCCATTGTACCGAAGGTAATAATCTGTGATACCGCGTCGCGACCGTACATTTCCGCCACGTGTTCAATAACCTGGTCGCGTTTCTCCATACAGAAGTCAACGTCGAAGTCGGGCATCGAGACACGTTCTGGGTTAAGGAAACGTTCGAACAGCAGATCCAGTTCCAGCGGGTCGAGGTCGGTAATTTTTAGCGCATACGCCACCAGAGAACCCGCACCAGAACCACGGCCAGGGCCAACCGGCACGCCGTTATCTTTCGACCACTGGATAAACTCCATCACGATGAGGAAGTAGCCAGGGAAGCCCATCTGGTTGATAACCTGTAGCTCGATATCCAGACGTTCGTCATATTCCGGGCGGCGCTTGGCGCGCTCTTCAGGGTCAGGGAACAGGAACTCCAGGCGTTCTTCCAGCCCCTCTTTCGACTTCGCCACGAGGAAGTCTTCGGTGGTCATATCGCCAGTCGGGAACTGCGGCAGGAAGTATTCACCGAGGCGCACTGTGACGTTACAACGTTTGGCTATTTCAACGGTGTTTTCCAGCGCTTCCGGGATGTCAGAAAACAGCTCGCACATCTCGTCTTCGCTGCGCATATATTGCTGAGCGGAATAGTTACGCGGGCGTTTTGGGTCATCAAGCGTGAAACCATCGTGAATGGCGACGCGAATTTCGTGCGCGTCAAAATCACCGGTCTCCAAAAATCGTACGTCGTTGGTGGCAACCACCGGTAGGCCACGCGATTCAGCCAACGCGACCGCAGCGTGCAGGTACGCTTCTTCGTCCTGACGTCCTGTGCGGATCAGTTCAAGGAAATAACAGTTCGGGAAGTGCTCTTCGTAAAACTCAACGCACTGCTCAACCAACGCCATATTACCGCGCAACAGGCTCCGGCCTACGTCGCCCATGCGCCCGCCGGAAAGCAGAATCAGCCCTTCTTTCAGCTCAACCAGCCAGTCGCGATCGATAATCGGCCCCGCCGCGCCGTAGCCGCGCTGATAGGCTTTGGAGATCAGTAACGTCAGGTTTTGATAGCCGGTATTATTGGCGGCCAGCACCGTTAAATGCGTCAGCTCATCGCCCAGCAGTTCACTTTGAACGTGAAAATCTGCCCCGACAATGGGTTTAATCCCGGCTCCGTGGCCCGCTCCGTAGAACTTCACCAGGCCACACAGGTTGGTAAAATCGGTGATCGCTAGCGCAGGCATCCCCAATGAGACCGCCTTTTTCACCAGCGGCCCGGTTTTCGCCAGCCCATCGATCATGGAGTAGTCGCTATGCACCCTCAGGTGCACGAAACGTGGTTCAGCCATTTTTAAATTCCGGTTTACTTATCTCGGCACACGAATCAGGACGCCAGTCCCAGCGCGCGTTTGACGGGAGCAAAGCTGCGTCGGTGATGCTCAGTAGCGCCATACTGCGCGAGCTTTTCCAGATGAAAAGCGGTTGGATAGCCTTTGTGTTGGGCAAAGCCGTACTGCGGGAAAACAGCATCCAGCGCGGTCATTTCCGCATCTCGCGTCACTTTAGCGAGAATAGACGCAGCGCTGATTTCCGCCACTCGGCTATCGCCTTTCACCACCGCCATCGACGGCATTGGCAGCGCCGGGCAGCGGTTGCCGTCAATCAGCACATATTCCGGGACAATCGATAACCCAGCGACTGCGCGCTGCATCGCCAGCATCGTGGCGTGCAAAATATTCAGCTCGTCGATTTCATGCGGTTCTGCGCGGCCAAGGCTCCAGCACAGCGCTTTCTCTTTGATTTCGTCGAACAGCGCCAGACGGCGTTTTTCACTTAATTTTTTGGAATCATTCAG
>JBOFJM010000097.1:0-2635 GCA_051656825.1 Kluyvera sp. | reverse complement strand
TGCTACAGAGTCGCCGGAAAATATCGATCTTCCCTTTTTGATTACGCCGCCGGTATCACGTATTGATGCTAAAAAAGGCCAGACTTTACGTATTGCCAAAATGGAGAACAGTTTACCGAAAGATCGTGAAAGTATTTATTATCTGAACGTACTGGAAGTTCCGCCAAAAGCCAAAAGCACAGGTGAAGCAGGTAGTGGTAATAAACTACAAATGGCGTTCCGTACCCGTATTAAAATGTTTTACCGCCCGGATGGATTAACGGTAAAACCTCAAGATGCGGCTGCAAAAGTGGAATGGCGAGCAGAAAATGGCGCATTAGTAGCAACCAATAACTCTCCGTACTATTTGACTTTCAGTATGATGGATGTCAATGGCTCTAAGGCAAAATCGGGCATGGTTGCACCACAGAAAACCGAGAAATTTTATTTCGATAATAAATTATTTAAACCAGCGGTGGGTTCAAAACTTACTTATAGCTATATTTCAGATTATGGCAACGATGTTGAAGGGACAGCAGTAATTAAGTAGTTTTCTTTTGTGATGGAACGCTCATGATTATTTTTATGGATATAATAACTAAACATTTTCGACTTTCGCGAATTGCCAGCGTTTTGATTCTGATGAACGTATTTTCTGCACCATCAGCGATCGCCGTTGAAAAGATCTCCGATGAAAGTGACGTTACATCATCTGAACTTGCTGTTGCAGAGGAGCCAAAAAAGAAAACTGCTGAAATTGAAATCAATACTTCTGGGGAAGAAGACGAAGAGGTTGAGTTCAATAATATTTTTTTATCTAACCAGCCGATAGACGTAAAACGTTTTTCTAAAGGCAACCCCGTCACAGCCGGAAAATACACTGCGACGGTTATGTTGAATGAAAAAGAGCTGGGTAAGTTCGACATTAAATTCGACGAGAATCCGCAAGACCCTTTGCGCGCCATCCCCTGCCTGACGCAGAAAGATCTGGTGATGATGGGGATAGATCTCAGCGCGATCGATATTTCAGGGATGACTGAAGAAAGCTGTGTCTCTGTTAAAACGCTGATCCCTCAGGCGAGCTGGAAAATGGACATCAACGAGCAGATATTTAATCTGCATGTCCCGCAGGCCATCGTACTGGCCAGGCATCCTGATGAGGTGCCGGAAACATTATGGAATGAAGGAGTTGCCGCTGGATTTGCTAGCTACAGTGCCAACTATTATCGCTCAAGTTATGACGGCGAGGTGTCGGATAGCGCCTGGATGGGCGTAGATGGCGGGTTCAATTTTTTGGGCTGGCGCTTACGCATCCGTGGTGATGCTAACTATTCGCCGGACTCAGGGACTGAGTTTGATAGTTCTAACCTGTATCTTGCACATGATGTCTCAGCCTTAAAATCGCAGTTGCGCATCGGTGAAATTTATAGCGGTACATCATTTTTTGATTCGATACCGTTGCACGGCGCTACGTTAAGCAGCGATATGCAAATGTTGCCTGATTCGCTGAACTCTTTCCGTCCTGTGATTCGCGGTGTCGCGGAATCGAATGCGAAGATTACCGTGAGCCAGGCAGGCAATAAAATTCTTGAGACGACGGTTTCTCCTGGCCCGTTTTCAATTAGCGAGTACAGCCCAATCAGTACCAGTGAAGAACTGGATGTCAGCATACAAGAAGCTGACGGGCGTATTCGTCAATTTTCCATTCCTTTCAACGGCGGTGGGCAATTAGTTTATCCCGGCGTTTCGCTCTATTCGTTGGCGGTGGGTGAATACAATGGTTCTGACAACCAGGATAAACCTGTCGTCGGCCAGGCAACCTGGCAGTATGGTTTGAATAACTATTTGTCCTTGTATACTGGGGCGGAATATATGTCCGATTTTTATTCCGCGATCGGCGGTGTGGCGTTCAACCTGCCTGTTGGCGAGCTCTCGGTGGATATTACGCACTCCAACGTATCAGGTGACGATACCCTGAAGGGACAAAGTATAGGGGTTCAATACAATGGCTTTATTACCCCTACGGATACGAGCTTTAACATTGCCGCATACCGTTATTCGACAGAAAATTTTTATACGTTAAGTGAAGCGATTAATTACCTTGCACAGACCGACTGGCAGGACAGGGAAGACCGAATTAAATCGCAGGTTCAGGTAAATATTAGTCAGTCATTATCCGACGGCTGGGGATCGTTTTATACCTCGGCAACGTTATCGGAGTACTGGACTTCATCCCGAAAAGAAAAAAGTTATCAGTTAGGGTACAGCAATACATTTAACAGTATCGGTTATAGTATTTCTGTAAACCGCTACTACACCGATGATAATGAAAAAGACGATCAGCTCTATCTATCTTTCTTTATCTATACCGCTTGGTGATAGAAGTGCTGATAACAAACCATTGTTTGATTATTTGAATACCAGTTATAGCACTGGAAATGACAATAGCAGTAATTTGTCTTCATCGGCCTCGGGCTATAATACGGACGCTGGTCTTAACTATGGTGTGAACGCCAGTTATCGCAAAAATGGTTATGACAATAATAAAATTGAAAATATCGGTGCCAATGCCACATGGGATACGCGTTATGGCTCCTGGGGGGCTAATATTTCAGCCGACACGGAGGATAGCCGCCAGTTTTCTGTCAGTGGTAAC
>JBOFJM010000096.1:0-2182 GCA_051656825.1 Kluyvera sp. | reverse complement strand
AGCAGTCGTTGACCGTGTTCCAGCCTTTATTACCGCCGGACTGGAAAATGAAGCTCCGCGATGGCTCGCTGTACGCGCAGGTGGCGTTCTCCGCCGCTGCGGGGCAAGGGTTTGAAGCCGGTGGGCACGGCGTGCTGCGTGACGGTAGCGCCTGGATGCCGGACAACGAAGTGAGCGGCGTGGATTTTGTGCTGCCGTTCCGCCTCAAAGCAGGGGAATGGCAGTTGGGAACCCGTCGCCCGGTGTCGCTGCGGATTGCGGAAATCGTCAACCAGGTCACCGCGCGTAATATTACCGCCGATCTCCAGGGCACCTGGCCGTGGAGCGAGCGTTCGCCGTTGCAGCTCAGTAACGTTAGCGTTGATGTGCTCGGCGGCAAAGTCACGATGCAACAGCTACGGATGCCGCAGCATGACGCCGCGCTGCTACGCTTACAGCACATCTCGATGAGTGAGTTGATAAGTGCGGTTAACCCGAAACAGTTTGCTATGTCTGGCCCAGTGGACGGTGCGTTGCCGCTGTGGCTGAACGACAGCCAGTGGATTATTAAAGATGGCTGGCTGCACAACCCCGGCCCAATGACGTTACGCCTTGATAAAGACACCGCCGATGCGGTGGCCGATGACAATATTGCGGCGGGGGCGGCGATCAACTGGCTGCGTTATCTGGAAATTTCTCGCTCGTGGACGCGCATTAATCTCAATAGTCTGGGCCTGTTGACGCTACAAGCAACAGTAACCGGTACGGGGGTGATGGACGAGAAGCGCAGCACGGTGCAGCTTAACTACACGCACCAGGAGAATGTTTTTGATTTGTGGCGAAGTTTGCGCTTTGGCGACAAACTTCAGTCATGGCTTGAGCAACACGCGACCCTTCCCGGTGCGCCGTGTCGCAGCGGCACGGAATGTAAGGAGCAATAATGAAATTATCTACCGCCATACTGGGATTGATGGCCACCGGTTTGTTGTCAGGATGTACGCCGCGTATCGAAGTCGCTGCGCCAAAAGAGCCGATAACTATCAATATGAACGTGAAGATTGAACACGAGATCCGCATCAAAGCCGATAAGGACGTTGAGGATCTACTGAAATCACGTAGCGATTTATTCTGAGGTCATGATGCGAAAAATGCGGATTATCGCACTGCTGGCGCTCAGCCTGTTTAGCGTCAACGCGCTGGCCGCCAACAGGGGCGCGTGGGGGAAACGCAGGGCGGTTACCTGGCGCCTATCGCCCAGGATAACGACACGCTGGCACTGGTGAAAAAAATCAACCAGGCGCGCAGCGAAAGCTATCAGCAGTTGGCGCAAAGCAACCAGATGTCACCGCAGGATGTTGCACGTATGGCGGGCAAAAAATTAATTGAAAAAGCACAGCCGGGTGAATATGTGCAGGGGATTAACGGCCAATGGCTACGCAAGTAAGCGATGGGCTGGCGTAAGAAAAGAAAAAATGCATTCCGGTTGAAAGAGGGGTTGTAACTCGCTCATACTCTGGCGTGTAACCTGTTCGCCGGTAACGATTTTACCGACAGCATTTGAGAATAATAAAGGAATTCCTTATGGCAGAAGAAACGATTTTCAGCAAAATTATCCGTCGTGAAATCCCGTCGGACATGGTTTATCAGGATGAACTGGTTACCGCATTTCGCGATATTTCTCCACAGGCTCCGACCCACATTTTAATCATTCCGAATACGCTGATTGCCACCACCAACGATGTGACGGCAGAGCACGAGCAAACCCTGGGCCGCATGATCACCGTAGCAGCAAAAATCGCTCGCGACGAAGGCATCGCGGAAGACGGCTACCGTCTGATAATGAACTGCAATCGTCACGGCGGTCAGGAAGTTTACCACATTCATATGCACCTGGTGGGCGGCCGCCCGCTGGGGCCGATGCTGGCGCATAAAGGCTAATCTATGAAATCGGCATGTCTGGGTCTTGTGCTTTGTACCGCGCTGCTTGCCGGGTGTCATTCGCGCCCGGAAATCGCCGTGAGCGAGCAGCAAACGTTGGTGATGGAAGCGAACGTTCTGGCGGCGGGAATCAGTGCGGAATCGCCTGAGTTCAGCTCGTCGGATATTCAGGCGACCGCCAGTGCAAAACTGTTCAACGAAAGGCGAGAGCCGGTCACTGTTCACTATCGTTTTTATTGGTATGACGCCAGAGGGCTGGAAATTC
>JBOFJM010000095.1:0-18342 GCA_051656825.1 Kluyvera sp. | reverse complement strand
GTAGGGTTAAACATTGCTAGTTGGTTGTGCCGGCCTATTGATCCGAGAAGGTTCGCTTGCGCACGCTTGCCACATCCACAATAAAGTGGAGCAGATTCAGCCCAACGTATTAGACCTTTCGCAATGTCGTCGCCGCAATTCTCATCAGGATGCTGATGGAAAGGTGACATCGCCGCGCAAACCCTCTATACTGCGCGCCGAAGCTGACCAGACAGTCGCCGCTTCGTCGTCGTCCTCTTCGGGGGAGACGGGCGGAGGGGAGGAAAGTCCGGGCTCCATAGGGCAAGGTGCCAGGTAACGCCTGGGGGGTGTAACAGCCCACGACTAGTGCAACAGAGAGCAAACCGCCGATGGCCCACGCAAGTGGGATCAGGTAAGGGTGAAAGGGTGCGGTAAGAGCGCACCGCGCGGCTGGTAACAGTCCGTGGCACGGTAAACTCCACCCGGAGCAAGGCCAAATAGGGGTTCATAAGGTACGGCCCGTACTGAACCCGGGTAGGCTGCTTGAGCCAGTGAGCGATTGCTGGCCTAGATGAATGACTGTCCAACGACAGAACCCGGCTTATCGGTCAGTTTCACTTCTTAAAAAACCCCGCCTCGGCGGGGTTTTTGCTTTTGGGCGTTGGTGCGATAGTTTCCGAAACCGTTACCAGAACTTCCCGAAAGGCCGCTATTGAGATGTGACAAATGCCATCATTTCTCAGAAATGCGACATGATGCACAAAATGCTGCATTGGCCTTTTTGACTGGTTTTTTGTGCTGCCTTTACCGCATTTTGCCTGTTTGACTTGACGAAAAACGGGATGAAATTAGCGAGCTTACTTTTTCTATATGTTTCGTGAATGTGTTTGTTTTGTTAATGATAATGACCTAAATATATTAATATCGATATGTTTTTCGTTTGAGAATGTGTGACATGGCTCGAAGAAACCGACTGATATTGCCTTTTTTTATCAGTTTTTTTTATTTATTAAAATAATATTAATACGACGATATAGTGTAAAAAATACACTTAAATTGATTGAATGACAATCTCTTAATTTAATTTTTCAGTAGCCTGAAATCTCATTTATTATCGCCATAAAATAAATTCATACACCTTATTTTTGTTGATAAAAGTCAGTGTAATACCATATTTAATTCATGCTAATGCATTGTTTTTGAAAGGGTTTTGATTTGTTTTTCATGCCGGGATAGAAAGGTTTAAAGTAATTTGTGAGTGATAGCACACATCTTACTTGCACATATTTAATAGAATCCACCTCGCCGAATGGAAATAAAGGAGAAAAGAAAAATGGATAATGTTCTTCTACCAAAAACACAACATCTGGTCGTGTTTCAGGAAGTTATTAGAAGTGGCTCTTTTGGCTCGGCTGCAAAACAGCTTGGGCTTACCCAACCGGCGGTCAGTAAAATTATCAACGATATCGAATCTAACTTTGGTATTGAGCTGATGGTGCGTAAGAACACCGGCGTCACGCTGACCAGCGCGGGCCAGGTGTTGCTCGGCTACTCTGAGTCTATTACTCGCGAAATGAAAAATATGGTTAACGAAATGAACAGCCTGAGCTGCAATAGCGTGGTGGATGTTTCTTTCGGCTACCCGTCGCTTATCGGCTTCACCTTCCTGCCTGAGATGATTAAAACCTTTAAAGAGGTATTTCCGGTTGCTGAAGTCACGATGTTCGAAGCCCAGCTCTCCTCGTTTTTACCCGCGCTGCGCGATGGGCGGTTAGATTTTGCGATCGGTACGTTAAGTGATGAAATGCAGCTTCAGGATTTGCAGGTAGAACCGCTCTTCGAGTCTGAATTTGTGGTGGTGGCATCCAGGTCACGAACGTGCAGCTCAACGGTCACGCTTGAGTCGCTCTCCAACGAGCAATGGGTCTTCCCGCAAACCGATATGGGCTACTACAAAGAACTCCTCTCCACCTTCCAGCTTCATCACATCAGCACTGAAAATATCGTCAAAACCGATTCCGTTGTCACTATCTACAACCTGGTATTAAATGCCGGTTTCCTGACCGTTATTCCCAGAGATATGATTGCTCCCTTCGGTTCTAACCAATTTATTACGTTACAGGTTGAGGATGTATTACCTGTTGCACGCTATGCAGCCATTTGGTCAAAAAACTATCGAATTAAAAAATCGGCTTCCGTATTAGTCGAGTTGGCGAAGAAATATTCTTCCCGGCCCGAGAAAGCTGCGATGAATTAAACATGTGTTGATAACGGCACTGTCAATAAATTAAAAAGAACCCCAGAGCCATAAATGGCCCTGAACCCTAATATTGTCTACCGTCAGAGCGTTATTCTGATAAGAGGTTATGATGCACATTACTTACGATCTTCCGGTTACCCTTGATGACATTCAGACCGCGAAAAAAAGACTGGCCGGTAAAATTTATAAAACCGGGATGCCGCGTTCAAATTATCTGAGCGAACGTTGTAAAGGTGAAATTTTCCTCAAATTTGAAAACATGCAGCGTACGGGGTCATTTAAAATTCGCGGCGCCTTCAACAAGCTGAGTGCGTTAACCGAAGCAGAACGACGTAAAGGTGTGGTGGCTTGCTCGGCGGGCAACCATGCGCAAGGCGTGTCGCTTTCCTGCGCCATGCTGGGTATTGATGGTAAAGTCGTGATGCCAAAAGGGGCGCCAAAATCGAAAGTGGCGGCGACGCAAGATTACTCGGCAGAGGTGATCCTGCACGGCGATAACTTTAACGACACTATCGCCAAAGTGAGTGAAATTGTTGAAATGGAAGGGCGCATTTTCATTCCGCCGTACGATGACGCACTGGTTATCGCTGGGCAAGGCACTATCGGGCTGGAGATTCTGGAAGACTTATACGACGTCGATAACGTTATCGTACCAATCGGTGGCGGCGGCCTGATTGCCGGGATTGCGACGGCGATTAAATCCATTAACCCAACGATTAAAATTATCGGCGTGCAGTCAGAAAACGTACACGGAATGGCGGCATCGTTCTATGCCCATGAGATTACCAGCCACCGTACCTGCACCACGCTGGCAGACGGCTGTGATGTGGCTCGCCCTGGCACGCTGACCTTCCAAATTGTTCGTGAATTGGTAGATGATATTGTCCTGGTGACCGAAGACGAAATTCGTGACAGCATGATTGCATTAATTCAACGTAATAAAGTGATCACTGAAGGGGCAGGCGCGTTAGCCTCTGCTGCATTATTGAGCGGTAAACTAGATCATTATATTCAAGGCCGTAAAACGGTCAGCATTATTTCCGGTGGGAATATTGACCTTTCACGCGTTTCCCAAATTACTGGGTTTGTTGGCGCTTAATTCCTTTTCTTGATGATTTATATACAGGCGGTGTTTATAAAAGTGGCCGCCTGTTATTAAAAAATGACGAAAACATTAATCCAAGGATAAATTATGAGTACGACAGAAAGTATTAATGTTAGCCAAAGTAAAGAGTCATCCTGGCGTAAATCGGATACCACATGGACGTTAGGTTTATTCGGTACAGCCATTGGTGCTGGGGTGCTATTTTTCCCGATTCGTGCCGGTTACGGTGGTCTGATTCCTATCTTATTGATGCTGGTGCTGGCGTATCCCATCGCCTTTTATTGCCACCGTGCGCTGGCGCGTTTATGCCTTTCTGGCTCTAATCCGTCGGGAAATATCACCGAAACAGTCGAAGAACATTTTGGTAAAACCGGCGGGGTGGTGATTACTTTCTTGTACTTCTTTGCGATTTGTCCGCTGCTGTGGATTTATGGCGTCACCATTACCAACACCTTTATGACTTTTTGGGAAAACCAGCTCCAAATGCCAGCGCTTAACCGTGGACTGGTGGCGCTGCTTCTGCTGTTGTTGATGGCTTTCGTCATCTGGTTTGGTAAAGACCTGATGGTTAAAGTGATGAGCTTCCTGGTGTTCCCGTTCATCGCAAGCCTGGTGCTGATTTCCCTCTCGCTGATTCCCTACTGGAACTCTGCGGTTATCGATCAGGTAAACCTGAGTGATATCGCGCTGACCGGTCACGACGGCATTCTGGTCACCGTATGGCTGGGTATTTCCATCATGGTGTTCTCCTTTAACTTCTCGCCGATTGTCTCCTCTTTCGTGGTTTCTAAGCGTGAAGAGTATGAAGGTGAGTTTGGCCGTGATTTCACCGAGCGTAAATGTTCCAAAATTATCTCTCGCGCTAGCATGTTGATGGTGGCGGTGGTGATGTTCTTCGCCTTTAGCTGCCTGTTCACGCTCTCTCCGCAAAACATGGCGGAAGCGAAAGCGCAAAACATTCCGGTGCTTTCTTACCTCGCGAACCACTTCTCCTCAATGACGGGCGAGAAATCCACCTTCGCCACGACTCTGGAATACGGTGCATCTATTATCGCGCTGGTCGCTATCTTCAAATCCTTCTTCGGCCACTATCTGGGCACGCTGGAAGGCTTGAACGGCCTGGTGCTGAAGTTCGGCTACAAAGGCGATAAAACAAAAGTATCTACCGGCAAACTGAACACTATCAGTATGATCTTCATCATGGGTTCCACTTGGGTTGTGGCCTACGCCAACCCGAACATTCTGGACCTGATTGAAGCAATGGGCGCGCCGATTATCGCATCCCTGCTGTGTCTGCTGCCGATGTATGCCATCCGTAAAGCGCCATCACTGGCGAAATACCGTGGCAAACTGGATAACGTCTTCGTTACCGCTATCGGCCTGCTGACCATTCTAAATATCGTCTATAAGTTATTTTAACTAGCCATGCTCAGGATGAGCGGAGTCGTAATATGAATGAGTTCCCGGTTGTATTGGTTATTAATAGTGGTTCGTCGTCTATTAAATTCTCAGTACTGGATGTTGATACCTGTGATGTCTTACTGGCAGGTATTGCGGAGGGTATTAATACAGAGCAGGCGGGTTTATCCGTCAACGGCGGCGATGTTTCGCCGCTGTCCCAACCCACTTATGAAGCCGCTTTACAGGCCATTTCGAGTGAGCTGGAAAACCGTAATTTAATCGACAGTGTGGCCTTAATTGGCCACCGCATTGCCCACGGCGGCGATATTTTTACTCAGTCGGTACTGATTACCGATGCGGTCATTGAGAGCATCCGCAAGGTTTCGCCGCTGGCTCCGTTGCACAACTATGCCAACCTCAGCGGGATTGAGTCGGCTCGCCATCTTTTCCCAGGCGTGAAGCAGGTGGCGGTGTTTGATACCAGCTTCCACCAGACGTTACCGCCAGAGGCTTATCTCTACGGGCTGCCGTGGAAATACACCGAAGAACTCGGTGTGCGCCGCTACGGCTTCCACGGGACATCGCACCGTTACGTTGCGCAGCAGGCCTATGACTTACTGGGCTTGCAGGAGCAGGACTCCGGGTTAGTGATTGCTCACCTCGGTAATGGCGCATCTATCTGCGCCGTACGCGACGGACAGAGCGTTGATACGTCCATGGGGATGACGCCGCTGGAAGGGCTGATGATGGGCACTCGCAGCGGCGACGTTGATTTTGGCGCAATGGCGTGGATTGCCAGCCAGACTAACCAGACGGTGAGCGACCTTGAGCGCATCGTGAATAAAGAGTCTGGCCTGCTGGGTATTTCCGGCCTGTCTTCGGATCTCCGCACGCTGGAAAAAGCCTGGCATGAAGGGCATGAACGCGCGCAATTGGCGATTAAAACCTTTGTCCACCGCATTGCCCGCCATATTGCCGGACATGCGGCGTCGCTTGACCGGTTGGACGGTATTATTTTCACCGGCGGTATTGGTGAAAATTCGGTACTGATTCGCCGATTAGTGATGGAACATTTACGCGTATTCGGCGTCGTGCTGAATAGCGAAATGAATAGCCAGCCTAATTCCAACGGCGAGCGCATTATTTCTGACGTAAGTTCTAACGTCGTTTGCGCCGTTATTCCGACCAATGAAGAAAAAATGATTGCACTGGACGCTATCCGTTTAGGAAATAGTAATACGGTAGCGGAATACGCCTGAGTTAATCACTTTCATACACAAAATCATTCAAGTTGCCTTAAGGCGGCGAGCGCGAAAAACCCGATGAGCTTATTCAGGTAAGTGATTCGGGTGATCGAGCGTAGCCAATATTGAGGCTGCTTGAAGGAGGACGTGTATATTATTGAGAGAAGAGTTTTCATGAAGGTAAATATCGATATTAACGATATGCATTTTGCCGATGCATGGCGCGGTTTTAACGGTAGCGAATGGAAAGAAGAAATTAACGTTCGTGAATTTATTCAGCAGAACTATACGCCGTACGAGGGGGACGAATCTTTCCTCGCCCAAGCCACGTCTGCCACCACCGCGCTGTGGGAAAAAGTCATGGCGGGTATTCAAATTGAGAACGCGACCCACGCACCGGTCGATTTCGATACCAATATTGCGACGACGATTACCGCGCATGACGCGGGATATATTGAAAAAGAGCTGGAAAAAATCGTTGGCCTGCAAACCGAGAAACCGCTGAAGCGCGCGCTGCATCCGTTTGGCGGCATCAATATGATCAAAAGCTCGTTTGACGCCTACGGGCGTGAAATGGATGCTGATTTTGAATATCAGTTTACCGCGCTGCGTAAAACGCATAACCAGGGTGTATTTGATGCCTACTCGCCGGATATGCTGCGCTGCCGTAAGTCTGGCGTGCTGACCGGTTTACCAGACGGCTATGGGCGTGGGCGTATCATCGGCGACTACCGCCGCGTCGCGCTGTATGGCATCCGCTATCTGGTGCGTGAACGCGAACTCCAGTTTGCCGACCTGCAAAATAAACTGGAGTGGGGCGAAAACCTGGAAGCCACTATCCGCCTGCGCGAGGAGCTTTCCGAGCACCGCCGTGCGCTGCTGCAAATGCAGGAAATGGCGGCGAAATATGGTTGTGATATTTCCCGTCCCGCGCTGAATGCGCAGGAAGCGGTGCAGTGGCTCTATTTTGCTTATCTGGCGGCGGTGAAATCGCAAAATGGCGGCGCAATGTCGCTGGGGCGTACCGCCACCTTCCTCGATATTTATATTGAGCGCGATATGAAAGCCGGGCTGCTGAGCGAAGAACAGGCGCAGGAGCTTATCGACCATTTCATTATGAAGATTCGCATGGTGCGCTTCCTGCGTACGCCTGAATTCGACACGCTGTTCTCCGGCGACCCTATCTGGGCGACGGAAGTGATTGGCGGCATGGGGCTGGATGGTCGCACGTTGGTCAGTAAGAACTCGTTCCGCTATCTGCACACGCTGCACACCATGGGGCCAGCGCCGGAGCCGAATCTGACCATTTTGTGGTCGGAAGCGCTGCCGCCAGCCTTTAAACGGTACGCCGCGCAGGTATCGATCGTGACTTCATCGTTGCAGTATGAAAACGACGACCTGATGCGCGCCGACTTCAACAGCGACGATTACGCCATTGCCTGCTGCGTTAGTCCAATGGTGATTGGCAAGCAGATGCAGTTCTTTGGCGCGCGCGCCAACCTTGCCAAAACGCTGCTGTACGCCATCAACGGCGGGGTGGATGAGAAGCTGAAAATCCAGGTTGGGCCGAAAGCTGCGCCGCTGATGGATGACGTGCTGGACTACGACACGGTCATGCAGAGCCTTGACCACTTTATGGATTGGCTGGCGGTGCAGTACATCAGTGCGCTGAATGTCATCCACTACATGCATGATAAATACAGCTATGAAGCCTCGCTGATGGCGCTGCATGATCGCGATGTTTATCGCACCATGGCGTGCGGCATTGCTGGGCTGTCGGTGGCGGCAGACTCGTTATCCGCCATCAAACACGCTCGCGTGAAGCCGATTCGAGATGAAAACGGCCTGGCGGTCGATTTTGATATTGAGGGGGAGTATCCGCAGTACGGCAACAACGACGAGCGCGTTGACAGCATCGCCTGCGACCTGGTTGAGCGCTTTATGAAGAAAATCAAAGTGCTGCCGACCTACCGTAACGCTGTGCCAACCCAGTCGATTCTGACCATCACGTCTAACGTGGTATACGGCCAGAAAACCGGTAACACCCCGGATGGCCGCCGTGCGGGCACGCCGTTTGCGCCTGGCGCTAACCCGATGCATGGCCGTGACCGCAAAGGGGCGGTGGCGTCGCTGACGTCGGTCGCGAAGCTGCCGTTCACCTACGCCAAAGACGGGATCTCCTACACCTTCTCGATTGTGCCCGCCGCGCTGGGCAAAGAGGATGCGGTACGTAAAACCAACCTTGTCGGCCTGCTGGACGGTTATTTCCACCATGAAGCGTCAACGGTGGAAGGGGGGCAGCACCTCAACGTGAACGTGATGAACCGCGACATGCTATTGGACGCGATTGCACACCCGGAAAACTACCCGAACTTAACGATTCGCGTCTCTGGTTATGCTGTGCGCTTTAACGCGCTCACGCGCGAGCAGCAACAGGACGTTATTTCACGCACCTTTACCCAGGCTCTTTGACTGGCGGAGAACGTA
The DNA here is from genome assembly GCA_051656825.1 of Kluyvera sp. Lineage (GTDB taxonomy): Bacteria > Pseudomonadota > Gammaproteobacteria > Enterobacterales > Enterobacteriaceae > Kluyvera. The sequence continues at coordinate 9,884 of JBOFJM010000095.1, read as the reverse complement.
TGAAAAAGATAATTGAAACCACGCGTGCGCCGGGGGCGATTGGCCCTTACGTACAGGGGATGGATCTTGGCAAGATGGTTTTTACATCCGGGCAGATCCCGGTTGATCCGCAAAGCGGTACGATCCCTGACGATGTGGCAAGCCAGGCGCGATTAAGTCTTGAGAACGTGAAAGCGATCGTCACTGCGGCAGGCCTTGAGGTGGGCAGCATCGTGAAGATGACGGTCTTTATCACCGATCTTAATGATTTTGCGATCATCAACCAGGTATACCAGCAGTTTTTCGATGAGCATCAGGCGACGTATCCAACGCGTAGCTGTGTTCAGGTGGCGCGCCTGCCGAAAGATGTGAAGCTGGAGATTGAAGCCATCGCCGTGCGGGGCGATAGCCTGTAACTGCACGTTGTCATATCGGGCTACCATCCGGTAGCCCGCTCTCAAGTCGTATCGAGGTCACAGATATGATTAGCACATTCGATATGTTCAAAATTGGCGTCGGGCCATCCAGTTCTCATACCGTTGGGCCGATGAACGCCGGGAAATCGTTTATCGACGAGCTGGTTGCCGGGGGCTATTTGCCGCAGGTCACCAGCCTGACGGTGGATCTTTACGGCTCGTTATCGCTGACCGGCAAAGGGCACGCTACCGATGTCGCGGTGATTATGGGGCTGGCAGGCAATCGCCCTGAAAGCGTGGATATCGACGCCATGCAGCCGTTTATGCGTGCAGTCCAGCGCAGCGGGCGGTTGTCCGTTGCGCAAGGCGCTGCGGTCATTCTTTTTTCCGTTACCGATGACGTGGTTTTTCACCACCATGCGTTAGCGCGCCACGAAAACGGTATGCGCTTCACCGCCCGACACGGCGACACCGTTTTGCTCAGCCAAACCTACTACTCCATTGGCGGCGGTTTTATCGTCGAGGAGTCGAAGTTTGGCCTGGAATTTGACGTTGAACAGCCCATACCGTATCCGTTCAACTCTGCCAGCGAGCTGTTGCAGCAGTGCAAAGAGAGTGGGCTGTCTATCTCTGGCTTGATGATGCAAAACGAATTGGCGCTCAGGAGCCGGAGCGAAATTGATGCGGGTTTAACGCGAATCTGGCATGTGATGCGTACCGGTATCGAACGTGGGATGAATACCGAAGGCGCATTGCCCGGCCCGATGAACGTGCCCCGTCGTGCCGTCGCGTTGCGTCGGCAGCTTGTTTCCAGCGACAGCACCTCTAGCGACCCAATGAATGTTATCGACTGGATTAATATGTTCGCGCTGGCGGTCAGTGAAGAAAACGCCGCAGGTGGGCGGGTAGTGACTGCGCCAACCAACGGCGCCTGTGGCATTGTTCCGGCGGTGCTGGCCTATTACGACAAGTTTCGGCGCACGGTCAACGGCAACTCCGTCGCCCGTTTTTTACTGGCTGCGGGAGCCATTGGCGGGCTGTATAAGCGCAATGCGTCAATTTCCGGCGCGGAAGTGGGCTGCCAGGGGGAGGTGGGCGTTGCCGCCTCGATGGCGGCAGCCGGCCTTGCTGAACTCTTGGGCGGCAGCCCGCAGCAGGTGTGTATGGCGGCGGAAATCGCTATGGAGCACAATCTGGGGCTGACCTGCGACCCTGTCGGCGGGCAGGTACAAATTCCGTGTATCGAGCGTAATGCGATTAATGCCGTTAAAGCGGTTAACGCCGCGCGCATGGCGATTCAACGCACCAGTGAGGCGCGGGTTTCTCTCGATAAAATCATCGAGACGATGTACGAAACCGGTAAAGATATGAATGAGAAATACCGCGAAACATCGCGCGGAGGGCTGGCTATTAAAGTGCTGTGTAATTAGCGAGTTATGGTTTAAATCGCCTCTTTTTCGCGATGAGTGAAACGCCTCTGGTCAGTTTGCCAGGGGCGTTTTTTTTGCCATCAGTCAGCCGCTAATCAATGTAAAATCAGTAGTGTATTCTGCTGTCTGTTTACCGAATGTACACAATCATTAGTGTTATATTCTAAAGCGGGCTAATGCTGTGATAACCATCATTTTTTGTCATTCTTGGTGGTTACATTTCGTTAACGCACAGGCTTGCGCTAACTCACAGAATCTCCCGCGCCACGCTGCTGCGCAGAAAGTGGTGAAGAACATCAATCCTTTATAAAACAGTTTGTTAGGTTTTTCTCGGGTGGTCCGGGAATAAGCAAATCCTCTCTTTTTTTACAAAAGGAGAAGTTAAAGGCCTAATATTGCGCTGATTGGAGCAATATTTTCTCCTGGCGAGGTTTCCCGCCGCTGGAGTGGCAACTTTTTTCTCCTTAGCCCGCGCTATCATCTGCTCACTATAAAAAGGCAGTTAATAAGACTGCGATGTAAAAGATGTATGGAACATCATGCTTAATTAAAACAATAAACCCTACAAACGAAGAGTGAGAATTTTTCATGGAAACAATATCAGTTGTACCCGTGCATACCTCAACGGCGGCTACACGAGCAGGCATGTCGGAAAGTGAATGGCAGGCTGCGATAAAGTTCGACAGTACCGATGTTGGCTGGGTGATTATGAGCATCGGGATGGCGATTGGCGCAGGGATTGTGTTTTTACCCGTTCAGGTGGGATTAATGGGCCTGTGGGTGTTCCTGCTGTCGTCTATTGTCGGTTATCCGGCGATGTATCTGTTCCAGCGCCTGTTTATTAATACTCTTGCGGAGTCACCAGAGTGCAAAGACTACCCGAGCGTCATCAGCGGTTATCTCGGTAAAAACTGGGGGATATTATTAGGCGCGCTCTATTTCATTATGCTGGTTATTTGGATGTTCGTGTACTCCACGGCGATCACCAATGACAGCGCCTCTTATCTGCATACTTTTGGCGTCACCGACGGGCTGCTGTCCGAAAACCCGTTTTATGGCCTGGTACTGATTTGCGTGCTGGTGGCTATCTCCTCGCGGGGGGAAAAGCTGCTGTTTAAAGTGTCCAGCTTTATGGTGCTGACCAAGCTGTTGGTGGTGGCTGCGTTGGGCGTTTCGATGGTGGGTATGTGGCATTTATATCATGCCGGTACTCTGCCACCGATGGGGCTGTTGATTAAAAACGCGATTATCACGCTGCCGTTTACACTGACATCGATTCTGTTTATTCAGACGCTCAGCCCTATGGTTATCTCCTATCGCTCAAAGGAAAAATCGCGGGAAGTGGCTCGTCATAAGGCGCTGCGCGCGATGAATATCGCCTTTGGTATTCTGTTCGTCACCGTCTTTTTCTATGCGGTTTCTTTCACCCTGGCGATGGGCCACGATGAAGCGGTAAAAGCCTACGAGCAGAATATCTCAGCGCTGGCGATTGCGGCGCAGTTTATCAACGGTAGCGCGGGGGCCTGGGTCACGGTCGTCAGCGTTATTCTGAATATTTTTGCGGTTATGACCGCGTTCTTCGGCGTCTATCTCGGCTTTCGCGAAGCCACTCAGGGGATTGTGATTAACCTGCTGCGTCGCAAAATACCGGAAGACAAAATCAACGAGACATGGGTTCAGCGCGGCATCATGGTGTTCGCCATTTTGCTGGCCTGGAGCGCGATTGTGCTTAATGCTCCGGTGCTGAGTTTCACCTCAATCTGTAGCCCTATTTTTGGGATGGTGGGCTGTCTGATTCCGGCCTGGCTGGTCTATAAAGTGCCAGCGCTGCATAAATACAAAGGTGTCTCTCTGGTGATTATCATCATCACCGGCCTGCTGCTGTGCGTTTCTCCGTTCCTGGCATTCTCCTGATTGATTGGTGGTAAAAATGGTTGAAGTAACAATGAACCCGCTGTGGGATGCGCTGATTCAGGCGGTAAAACAGAACGTCAAACCGGCGATGGGCTGCACGGAGCCGGTATCACTGGCGTTGGCTAGTGCCATTGCCGCCTCGCATCTGGCGGGTCGTGTGAGCCATATTGACGCAAAGGTATCGCCTAACCTGATGAAAAACGGCATGGGCGTCACCGTACCGGGTACGGGGATGGTCGGCCTGCCGATTGCGGCTGCCATCGGGGCGCTGGGCGGTGACCCACAGGCTGGGCTGGAAGTGCTGAAAAGTGCGTCGGTCGAGGCTATCGCCGCCGGAAAACTGCTGCTGGCCAGCGGTAAAGTCTCAGTCACCATTCAGGAACCCTGCGACGAAGTGCTGTATGCCAGTGCGACCGTCTATAGCGTTGATGAATCCGCCACGGTGACCATTGCCGGAGGCCATACGCGGATTGTCCGTATCGTCAAAAATGGCGTTACGCTGCTGGATGCCAGCGCCTGTACCGGCGCGGAGGAGGAACAGGCGGTATCGCTGGAGAACGTGACGCTGGCGCAGGTGGTGGAATTTGCCGAACAGGTAGCGTTTGAAAAAATCGGCTTTATCCTCGATGCAGCGCTGCTCAACAGTGCGCTCTCTCATGAAGGGCTGCGCGCACAGTATGGTTTGCACATTGGCGCGACGTTGCAGCGCCAGCGTGAGCGCGGGCTGCTGGCAAAAGATCTGCTGAGCGACATTATGATTCGCACCTCGGCGGCATCGGATGCGCGGATGGGCGGCGCCTGTCTGCCCGCGATGAGTAACTCAGGCTCTGGCAATCAGGGGATCACCGCCACCATGCCGGTAGTGGTGGTGGCCGAGCACCTGGGCTGCTCGCAGGAGAAACTGGCGCGCGGGCTGATTTTGTCGCACCTGACGGCGATTTATATTCACCATCAATTGCCGATGCTGTCGGCGCTGTGCGCTGCGACAACGGCGGCGATGGGCGCGGCGGCGGGGATCTGCTGGCTGATTGACGGCAGCTATCGCACCATTTCGATGGCTATCAGCAGCATGATTGGCGATGTCAGCGGGATTATCTGCGATGGCGCTTCTAACAGTTGTGCAATGAAAGTCTCGACCAGCGTTTCGTCGGCGTGGAAAGCGGTGCTGATGGCGTTGGATGAAACGGCGGTGACCGGCAATGAAGGGATTGTGGCGCACGATGTCGAGCAGTCCATCAGCAACTTGTGTGCGTTGGCCTGTCATTCAATGCAGCAAACCGATAAGCAAGTGATTGAAATTATGGCCAGTAAACTGGCGTAATCGAGTGCCCCGACGTCGGGTCGGGGCCGCTCTTTTTAGGCTGCTACGGTTTCTTCTGCCTGGCGGCTTTCAGCTTCTGCAACAATCGCTTCCAGCTCGCTAAGCATCTCTTCAACACCGAACTCTTTTGGCGCACTCACCGGCTGTACGGCTTTTACCGTCGGCTGTTTTTTATTGTTTCTCTTGCTCATTTTCTCGCTACCCTGAAGTGTGTACTACACCGGTAAATCTATCAGTAAAGCGCGCAGCGGGGTATCGGCCACGAGGGTGATATTGCTTTCGTCACGAATAAATGCGCCATCGCCACAGGTTAAGGCCTGTTTTTCCGCTTCGTGGGCGAGGGCATGAACCGTGCCGTGAATCGACTGCAAATAAGCACGTGGCCCATGAAGCTGTAGGCTCACCTGCTCGCCTTTCGCCAGCTCAATATGGTGCAGCCACACCTGTTGGCGCAGTTGCAGGCTATGCTGGCTGCCGTCTGGCGAGGCCAGCAGTTGATGTGTGGCATCGCGCAGCGCTATTTTCTGCACTGGGGCGTTTTCACGCTCCGGGCAGGCATCCAGCCAGATTTGGATCCGGGTTAATGACTTCTCTTTGCTGAGGTTATGCTCGCTATAGCTTACGCCTGGCTGAGTGGCTATCAGCAGCGCTTCACCGGCTTTCGCCTGAATATGGTGGCCTTCACTGTCGCGGTATTCGGCTTCCCCTTCCAGAATCAGGTTCAGGATATCCACCTTCGGATAGGTACGTGGCTGGAAGGCGGCCCCTGGCGCAAGCACTTCCTGATTCAGTACGCGCAAAGAGGCGTAGCCCAGCAATTTCGGATCAAAGTAGTGTCCAAAAGAGAAGGTGTAGCGTGCCTGTAGCCAACCGAAGTCCGCTTGTCCGCACTGTTTCGCTGTTCTTGTGGTAATCATCTTCTTGACCCTCCTTTACACTAAATCAATGGTAAAGGTATGGACGCTGCATTGTTAGCCAGATATTCTGCCCAGTATGTTCAAATTTCCTGAATGAGCACGCCATGGCTAAAGAAAGAGCACTGACGCTAGAAGCATTACGAGTAATGGACGCCATCGATAGGCGCGGTAGCTTTGCTGCGGCGGCTGATGAGCTGGGACGCGTACCTTCGGCATTAAGTTACACCATGCAAAAGCTGGAAGAAGAGCTGGATGTGGTGTTATTTGACCGTTCAGGTCATCGAACAAAATTCACCAATGTCGGGCGTATGCTGCTTGAGCGCGGGCGCGTGCTGCTGGAAGCGGCGGATAAGCTCACCACTGATGCCGAAGCGCTGGCGCGCGGCTGGGAAACTCACTTAACCATCGTGGCAGAAGCGCTGATCCCCACGCCGACGCTGTTCCCGCTGGTTGAAAAGCTGGCGTTGAAATCCAATACGCAGTTGTCGATTATCACCGAGGTGCTGGCCGGTGCCTGGGAGCGTCTGGAGCAAGGGCGCGCGGATATCGTGATTGCGCCGGACATGCATTTTCGCTCCTCTACCGAGATAAACTCTCGCAAGCTGTATTCGGTGATGAATGTGTATGTTGCCGCGCCGGATCATCCTATCCATCAGGAAGCCGAGCCGCTTTCCGAGGTGACGAGAGTGAAATATCGTGGGGTTGCGATTGCCGATACTGCCCGCGAGCGCCCGGTGCTAACGGTGCAGTTACTGGATAAACAGCCGCGTCTGACGGTGACCTCAATGGAAGAAAAACGTCAGGCTTTGCTGGCGGGGTTGGGCGTGGCGACCATGCCGTATCCGCTGGTGGAAGACGATATCGCACAGGGGCGTTTGCGCGTGGTCAGCCCGGAATATACCAGCGAGATTGATATCATTATGGCCTGGCGGCGCGATGCGTGCCGGGCAAATGCCGTTTATTGTGAGTTGCGTTTCGGGTCTGCGCCAAAGCGGTTGTCACCCGGCGTTCCTGCCTGGCAGTTGAAAATCAAAATCACCAGCCAGCCTACCAGCGGAATAATCAGCAGCAACAACCACCATGCCGAACGGTTGGTGTCGTGCAGGCGGCGGAATTGAACGGCTAATCCGGGTAAGAAAACCAGAATACCGTAAAGTGTGGTAAGGACACCTTCACCACCCGCACGCTGCCAGCCGAGTATTTTATCCACCACGCCCAGCACCAGCGTCAAAATGACGTTCACCAGCACAAACATCCAATACTCTTTGCGACGCGCACGACCGCCAAAACCAATATAGTTACGTAATACGCTGAGATACCAATCCATTTTTTTGCCTCGGTTGACCATTAATCTCTGACTTTTAACACAATCAACATAATGATAGACGCGAATTGGCAATCTGAAGGCATCAGGGCATCGATTGTTGATGCCCCGTTTGCTTAGCGGAAACGAACGTCCCTGCCGTGCGGCTCATCCAGATCCTGCCAGGGGCCAATAGAGATAATCCCGGTGGGGTTGATGGTTTTGTGGCTGCAGAAATAGTGATGACGAATATGGTCGAAATTCACGGTTTCTGCGATGCCGGGCATCTGGTAGATATCGCGCAGGAAGCCGTACAGATTCGGATAGTCACTGATGCGATGCTTGTCGCATTTAAAGTGCGTGACGTACACCGGATCAAAACGCACCAGCGTTGTCCACAGGCGGATATCCGCTTCGGTAAGCTGGTTACCGGTGAGATAACGCTGGGTATCGAGAATGTTCTCCAGCCTATCCAGCGAACTAAAAAGTTTCTCTACCGCTTCGTCGTAGGCAGCCTGGCTGGTGGCAAAACCGGCCTTATAGACGCCGTTGTTGACGGTATCGTAGATCCAACCATTCAGCTCATCAATTTTCTCGCGTAACGCCTGCGGGTAGTAGTCACCCGCTTTTGCGCCGAGCGCATCAAAGGCGGTGTTAAACATGCGGATTATCTCCGCCGATTCATTGCTGACGATGGTTTGATTCTTTTTGTCCCACAGCACGGGAACGGTCACGCGCCCGGAATAGCTCGCGTCGGCGTGTTGATACAGCTGATACAAGAACGAGTGCTGATAAAGCGTATCACCGGTGGCTGCCGGAAAATCGCCGTCAAACGTCCAGCCGTTCTCCAGCATCAATGGGTGAACGACGGAAACGGAGATGAACGGCTCCAGCCCTTTCAGTGTGCGAAGTATCAGCGTGCGGTGCGCCCAGGGGCAGGCGAGAGAAACGTACAGATGATAACGATCTTTCTCGGCGGCAAACCCCCCGTTACCCGTTGGGCCTGCTTCGCCGTCGGCGGTGAGCCAGTGACGAAAAGCGGAGACAGAACGCTGGAAACGCCCGCCGGTTGATTGGGTGTCATACCAGGTATCCTGCCAGACGCCGTCAATAAGTTGTCCCATCATGTTCTCCTTCTGATAGCAAAAGCGAGGAGATATCTCCTCGCTTTTTTCTTCATTCAGCCATTCAGTATAGGTGGCTTACCACTTTTTATTCAGTACACGGTCGATACTGAATGCGCCTGGACCAGTGATTTTTAAGACGTTTATGTCACACCCACCGACAGTACGTGATTTTCTGGTAGTCCATCTACCTGCCAGACTACTCGCCATTTGCGATCTCCAGACGCTGCATCTGGAGTCGGGGAGTTTTATCGATGAGGCATTGCGGGCAAGCCATTCTGATGTGCTGTGGTCGATACGCACACAGAATGGCACGGGCTACATTTATGCGCTGATTGAACATCAAAGTTCGGCAGATAAACATATGGCCTTTCGCTTAATGCGCTATGCCTTTGCGGCAATGCAGCGCCATCTTGAGGCTGGGCACGATAAGTTGCCGTTGGTTATTCCTGTTCTGTTCTACCATGGGGAACAAAGTCCGTATCCGTTCTCAATGAAATGGCTGGATGAGTTTGCCGAACCTGAGGTGGCGCGAGTACTCTACGAAGGAGCGCTGCCGCTGGTGGACATCACCGTGCTTTCAGATGATGTCATCATGGAGCATCGGGGCGTCGCCCTGCTGGAGTTTTTACAGAAAAATATCCGTCGGCGAGATTTGATGGCAATGACGGCTCATTTGGTCAAACTACTGCAAGCAGGGCACACCACGGACGCGCAGTTTAATACGTTAATAAACTATCTGGCTCAGGCCGGAAGAACCAACCATCCAGAGGGGTTCTTTCGGCAGTTGGCGAGCAAAATGCCACCGAGCAGGGAGAAACTGATGAAAATAACGCTGGTTGAATGGGCAGAGCTGCAGCATGAAAAAGGTAAGCAGGAAGGCCGCGAAGTAGGGGAGACGCTCGCCGCGCTGAAAATCGCACAGGCGATGATAAGCCACGGTATTGCGCTGACTACCGTGGCTGAAACAACGGGGCTATCGTTGGATAAACTCAATGAGATGAGCGCGTAACCGCGAGGTTAGCTCACTTTACGCAGCAGATTTTTGGCCATCCGCCAGGTGCTCCAGACGCCGATACCGCGTCTGGCCCAGCGTACCAGGAAGCGAGGATGGCGCAGTGATACCACCGCCATCGCGCTGCTGGCGACCATCACCCACGAACGCAGGCTAACAAGGCGGCTCCAGCCGTTGTCGTAGACCTGTGTGACGTCCAGCCAGTCGCGACGGCTGGCGCTGAGATCCAGCCGTTGCTGCTGAATCTGGCGCAACAACGCGGCTTTGCGTTCCGCTCGCTCCTGTCGTGAACTCATGGCTCGTCGCTCTCCAGCAGGGTGCGATCGTTGGCTAGCTCATGGCGCGTATGACGCAGTAGCGTAGAACGCCGGGCTTTGCGCAATGTCCAGACGCCGCCGATTAACGCCAGCAGTAGCAGCGTGCCCGTGGTCGCAATCATAACCGGTAAACGGTATTGCGGATCGA
>JBOFJM010000094.1:0-1608 GCA_051656825.1 Kluyvera sp. | reverse complement strand
AAGGCGTTATTTAACCGCACTTAATGCCGGATGGCGGCGCCTGCGCCTTATCCGGCCTACTCGCCTCAGATAATCTCCCAAACCGTAGGCCCGATAAGCGAAGCGCCATCGGGCAAAACAATGCCGGATGGCGGCGCTTGCGCCTTATCCGGCCTACTCGCCTCAGGTAATCACCTAAACCGTAGGCCCGATAAGCACAGCGCCATCGGGCAAGACAGGTGTTCAGGTCGGCGCATCCTGCGCGGGGCTGGCGGCTCGTTTTTTGCCTTTGCCTTTGCTGAACGTTTTTTTCGCGCCGCCTGGGGCAACCAGCCCACGGAACTGGCGGACTGGCGTAGACTTGGCCTGATCAATCAATTGGAACAACGTGCCCACCAGAGGCTGCATAAAGTCTTGATAACGGCACTGTTTTTCGCTGATTTGCGTCAACACCGATTCCCAATGCGCGGTCATATCCGGCCTTGCGGCCATCTCAGGCAGCGAGTGGATCAACGCTTTTCCGGCGTCGGTCGAGTGAATATAACGCCCTTTTTTCGTCAGGAAGCCGCGCTTAAACAGCAGCTCGATAATCCCTGCGCGGGTCGCTTCCGTACCTAAACCATCGGTCGCGCGGAGGATCTTTTTCAGATCTTTATCCTGCACAAAACGGGCTATTCCAGTCATCGCCGATAACAACGTTGCGTCGGTGAAATGGCGCGGCGGCTGAGTTTGCCGCTCGACCACTTCCCCATTTTCACACAGGAGTTCGTCGGCTTTTGCCACCACCGGCAACGGTGTGCCGTCGTTTTCTTCGTCGCGCTCTTTCGCCCCCAGCAGCGTGCGCCAGCCTGCTTCCGCAAGGAAACGTGCTTTAGCGACAAACTTACCATTGGCAATATCGAGATCAATCTGGCATTTGCGGTACACCGCATCCGGGCAAAACTGCATCAGATACTGGCGAGCAACGAGGGTGTAAACCTTGGCCTCATTTTCACTCAGATTCACGTTGCTGGTGCGCGCGGTCGGGATAATCGCATGGTGCGCATCCACTTTTTTGTCGTCCCAACAGCGGTTACGGGTATCCGGGTTAACCACCGGTTGCGGCAGGAGATCGGGGGCATGAACGCCAATGGCATTCAGCACCGCATGACGCCCGGCGAAGTGTTCCTCCGGCAGATAACGGCTATCGGAACGCGGATAAGTGATTAGTTTGTGGGTTTCATACAGCTTCTGGCAGATATCCAGCACGTTTTGCGCGCTAAAACCAAAGCGCTTAGCGGCCTCAATCTGCAGAGCGGAAAGTGAAAACGGCAGCGGCGCGGGTTCGGAATCGCGCTTGTCGTTATAGGCGGTAACGATAGCCGGCTGCCCGCTAATTCGCTTAACCACGTGCTCGGCAAGCGACCGGTGCAACAATCGCCCTTCTTCGTCCTGATACGGTTCACAGGCTTCGCTCGGCTGCCAGACGGCGGTAAAACGCTCGTCTTTTGGCGTCACGATATGCGCCTTTACTTCGAAAAAGTCTTTCGCGACAAAGTTTTCAATTTCTTCATCGCGACGCACCACCAGCCCCAGCACCGGCGTCTGGACGCGCCCAACGGAGAGCACTCCCTGATAACCGGCATTGCG
>JBOFJM010000093.1:0-1676 GCA_051656825.1 Kluyvera sp. | reverse complement strand
GGTGACCAGTTCGACCGGCACTTCGCGGCTGGCGTCTGGGTTAGCGGCTCGCAGTGCGGCGATGCGGTCGCTAAACTGTTTATCCAGCGCCGGATTGCTGGCGGCCAGATTGCTACCGCCGGAAGCCATCGGGTTATCCGCGACCTCCGCTGTGGCGGAAGGACGGCCCTGGAAGTAACCGGGATCGGTAAAGTTCTGCCCGATCAGCGACGATCCGCGAATTTCGTGGTTTTCAATGAGCAGCGAGCCAGTCGCCTGTCGGTGAAACAGCCATTGCCCCAGCGCGGTCGTCAACAGCGGATAAAGCCCACCGGTAATCAGCGCCAGAAATACAAAAATCACTATTGCAGGACGTAATGCAGACATCGTTTTTACCTCACACCAGGCCGAACAGGGTTAACAGCAGGTCGATAACTTTAATGCCGATAAACGGCACGACCAGGCCACCTGCGCCGTAAATCCACAGGTTGCGGCGCAGCATGGCTGACGCCGACAGCGGACGATAGCTCACGCCCTTCAGCGCCAGCGGCAGCAGGAACACAATAATCAGCGCATTGAAAATGACCGCGCTCAAAATGGCCGAGTCTGGTGAGTGCAAATGCATAATGTTCAGCACACCCAACTGCGGCCAACTGGCGGCAAAGGCCGCAGGAATAATGGCGAAATACTTCGCGACGTCATTGGCGATACTGAAGGTGGTTAACGAACCACGGGTCATCAGCATCTGTTTACCGATGTGCACCACTTCAATCAGTTTGGTCGGGTTTGAGTCCAAATCCACCATGTTGCCCGCATCTTTCGCCGCTTGCGTACCGGAGTTCATCGCGACGGCGACATCAGCCTGCGCCAGCGCCGGGGCGTCGTTAGTGCCGTCACCGGTCATCGCCACCATCCGGCCTTCGGACTGATACTGGCGAATTAGCGCCAGTTTGGCCTCAGGCGTGGCTTCGGCCAGAAAGTCATCAACGCCCGCTTCGGCGGCAATCGCAGCGGCGGTCAAACGGTTGTCGCCAGTGATCATCACCGTTTTGATACCCATTTTACGCAACTGGGCAAAACGCTCTTTAATCCCCCCTTTGACGATATCTTTCAGGGCGATAACACCCAGCACACGCGCACCTTCAGCCACTACCAGCGGAGTCGCGCCGAGGCTCGCCACGCTTTCGACTTTTTGCTCTACGTCGAGTGGGAAGCGCCCACCGTTGCTCTCAATGTGGCGACGGATCGCGTCGACAGAACCTTTGCGGATCATCCGGTTGTCGATGTTAATCCCGCTCATTCGGCTTTGGGCGGTAAACGGTACAAAGGTGGCGTGCAGCGCCTGTACATCGCGCTCGCGCAGGTTAAAGCGCTGTTTCGCCAGCACCACGATGCTGCGGCCTTCCGGCGTTTCATCGGCTAAGGATGACAGTTGCGCGGCATCGGCCAGCGTTTTCTCATCCACGCCCTGAGCGGGTAAAAACTGCGATGCCTGGCGGTTACCCAGCGTGATGGTGCCGGTTTTGTCCAGCAGCAACACGTCAACGTCACCCGCCGCTTCTACCGCACGGCCGCTGGTGGCAATGACGTTTGCCCCCAACATGCGGCTCATCCCGGCCACACCAATTGCCGACAGCAGGCCGCCGATAGTGGTTGGAATCAGGCACACCAGCAGGGCAACCAGCACGGTGACGCTA
>JBOFJM010000092.1:0-3286 GCA_051656825.1 Kluyvera sp. | reverse complement strand
TCAACAGGTTATTGCAGAGGTTGCTATTAACCCGTAAGTTACCCATCAACATAAAACGCGCCGTAAGAGCGCTTTCAATTTAAGGTTTTCGGATGGTCGAGCAGAATCATTTGGCAAGCACGGAATGGGTCGATATTGTCAACGAAGACAATGAGGTCATCGCACAAGCGAGCCGTGAACAAATGCGCGCGCAGTGCCTGCGTCACCGGGCGACCTATATCGTAGTTCACGATGGTATGGGCAAAATCCTGGTACAGCGTCGCACGGAGACAAAAGACTACCAGCCGGGGATGCTGGATGCCACCGCAGGCGGTGTTGTTCAAGCTGATGAACCGTTGCTGGATTCCGCCCGTCGCGAGGCAGAAGAAGAGTTAGGGATCGCCGGCGTACCGTTCGCCGACCACGGTCAGTTCTATTTTGAAGATAAGAATTGCCGCGTCTGGGGAAGCCTGTTTAGCTGTGTTTCCCACGGGCCGTTTGCCCTACAGGAAGAAGAGGTGAGCGAGGTGTGCTGGTTGACGCCGGAAGAGATAACCGCCCGCTGCGATGAGTTTACCGATGATTCGCTGAAAGCCCTGGCGCTGTGGATGACCCGCAACGCGAAAAATGAAACTCAGACTGTGGAAGAAGCCGAGTAATTTCGCGCTAAATCGCAGGCATAAAAAAATCCGGAACGGTTTCCCGTTGCCGGATTTTTTTTACCTTAACCGCCCGCACAACGGGCGGTCAGAGGCTTAGCCCTGCTGGGAAGACTGAATTGCAGTCAGTGCGATGGTGTAGACGATATCGTCAACCAGAGCACCACGAGACAGGTCGTTCACCGGCTTGCGCATACCTTGCAGCATCGGCCCGATGGAGATCAGGTCGGCAGAACGCTGTACCGCTTTGTAGGTGGTGTTACCGGTGTTCAAGTCTGGGAAGATGAACACGGTAGCACGACCAGCAACCGGAGAGTTCGGCGCTTTAGATTTCGCAACGTCAGCCATAACGGCGGCGTCGTATTGCAGCGGGCCGTCGATCATCAGGTCAGGACGTTTTTCCTGAGCCAGACGAGTCGCTTCGCGAACTTTCTCAACATCGCTACCAGCACCAGAAGTGCCGGTGGAGTAGGAAAGCATCGCTACGCGTGGCTCGATACCGAAAGCAATCGCAGAGTCAGCAGACTGGATAGCGATTTCTGCCAGTTGCTCAGCGGTTGGATCTGGGTTGATCGCGCAGTCGCCGTAAACGTAAACCTGTTCTGGCAGCAGCATGAAGAACACAGAAGAGACCAGCGAGCTGCCTGGTGCTGTTTTGATCAACTGTAACGGTGGACGGATGGTGTTCGCTGTGGTGTGAACCGCACCGGATACCAGACCGTCAACTTCGTCCTGCTCCAGCATCAGAGTACCGAGAACCACGTTGTCTTCCAGCTGTTCGCGGGCGACGGTTTCGGTCATGCCTTTGCTCTTACGCAGTTCGACCAGGCGAGCAACGTAGCTTTCGCGAACCACTTCTGGATCAACGATTTCGATGCCAGCGCCGAGTTCAACACCCTGAGCGGCAGCAACGCGGTTGATTTCGTCTGGGTTGCCCAGTAGTACGCAAGTAGCGATACCACGTTCAGCACAGATAGCGGCTGCTTTAACGGTACGCGGTTCGTCGCCTTCTGGCAGAACAACGCGTTTGCCCGCTTTACGCGCCAGCTCGGTCAGCTGGTAGCGGAACGCTGGCGGAGACAGACGACGGCTACGCTCGGAGGTCGCGGTCAGAGATTCAATCCAGTCAGCCTGGATGTAGTTAGCCACGTATTCCTGAACTTTCTCGATGCGCTCGTGGTCGTCAACCGGAACTTCTAGGTTGAAACTTTGCAGGCTCAGAGAGGTCTGCCAGGTGTTGGTGTTCACCATGAATACTGGCAGGCCGGTTGCGAATGCACGTTCGCACAGTTTGCTGATGCGCGCGTCCATTTCGTAGCCACCGGTCAGAACCAGTGCACCGATTTCAACGCCGTTCATCGCGGCCAGGCAAGCGGCAACCAGCACGTCAGGACGGTCTGCGGAAGTGACCAGCAGAGAACCTGGACGGAAGTGTTCCAGCATGTGCGGAATGCTGCGCGCACAGAAGGTAACAGATTTCACGCGGCGGGTTTTGATGTCGCCTTCGTTGATAATGGTTGCGTTCAGGTGACGCGCCATATCGATAGCGCGAGTCGCGATCAGATCAAAGCTCCACGGGATCGCGCCCAGAACCGGCAGAGAGCTGGTGTTGTTCAGCTGAGCTGGGTCGATTTTAACCACTTTCGCGGTGGAGGAGTCGTCGAAGATCTCAGACAGGTCTGGGCGAGTACGGCCCTGCTCATCAACCGGTGCGTTCAGTTTGTTAACGATAACGCCGGTGATGCTGGTGTTTTTCGCGCCGCCAAAGCTGTTGCGAGTCAGTTCGATACGCTCGTTCAGCTGTTCTTGCGTGTCAGTGCCCTGAGACATTACAAACACGATTTCCGCATTCAGCGTTTTCGCGATTTCGTAGTTCAGAGACTGCGCGAACTGGTGTTTACGGGTTGGGACCAGGCCTTCAACCAGCACAACTTCCGCATCTTTGGTGTTTTCGTGGTAGTTGGCGATGATCTCTTCCATCAGCACATCTTTCTGATTGCTGGAAAGCAGGCCTTCTACGTGGCTCATCTTCAGCGGTTCAGCCGCGGTAGTGGTCGATGAGTTAGCACGAACGATGGTGGTAGTCTGGTCTGGCTCATCGCCACCGGAGCGCGGCTGAGCGATTGGCTTAAAGACGCTCAGACGAACGCCTTTGCGTTCCATAGCACGGATTACGCCGAGGCTGACGCTGGTCAGGCCGACGCTGGTTCCGGTAGGGATCAGCATAATAGTACGGGACACGGTTTATCCTCTTTCGTTACCGCCAGTTTCAGGCGGGATACAAAACAGCACCGCCAGCTAGGCTGGCGGTGTGAAATCAGGCAGTCAGACGGCTCGCGTCTTGCGCGATAACCAGTTCTTCGTTGGTTGGGATAACCAGCGCAGGACGGGTACCTTCTTTGTTGATGAAACCAGATTTGCCGAAACGTGCGGCCAGGTTACGTTCATGGTCAACTTCAAAGCCCAGAACGCCCAGTTTGCCCAGAGACAGTTCACGAACCATCGCGGCGTTTTCACCGATACCACCGGTGAAGACAACGGCATCCAGACGACCATCCATCAGCGCAGTGTAAGAACCGATGTATTTCGCCAGACGGTGGCAGTAAACGTCCATTGCACGTTTAGCGTCTTCTTTAGTAGCGTAGTTA
>JBOFJM010000091.1:0-10957 GCA_051656825.1 Kluyvera sp. | reverse complement strand
GAATGCGGCCTTTTTTATTGGCGACGGTTATTTTGCCTGGTAAACGCTATGCGTCATCAGGCAATAACTGCAATCGCTTATAAGACGGCGACAATTGCTTCACACAGCGGAGCCATATTATCCGGCGTCATTCCGGCGACGTTAATACGGCCCGATGCCACGGCATAAATACCGAACTCTTCACGCAGACGCAGAACCTGTTCTTTGGTCAGACCGCTGAATGAGAACATGCCGTTCTGCTTAGTGATAAAGTTGAAGTCGCGGCTCGCGCCTTTCTCCTGCAATGTGTTCACAAACAGCAGACGCATACGCTGGATACGCTGGCGCATGTCGGTCAGTTCTTGTTCCCAGATAGCGCGCAGAGCGTCATTGCTGAGAATCGTTGCGACTACAGAAGCGCCGTGAGCCGGTGGGTTGGAGTAGTTCGCACGGATAACCGCTTTCATCTGGCTAAATGCGCGATCGGCCGTGTCGGCATCGGCAGTGACCAGCGTACAAGCACCTACGCGCTCGTTGTACAGGCCAAAGTTTTTGGAGTAGGAGCTAGCAACAATCAGCTCTTTGTGCAGCGCTGCAAACGCACGCAGACCTTCGGCATCTTCTTCTAAACCACGAGCGAAGCCCTGATAAGCGAAGTCGAACAGCGGCAGCCAACCTTTTTCAACAGAAAGCGCAGCCAGCTGTTGCCACTGCTCAAGCGTTGGGTCGATACCGGTTGGGTTGTGGCAGCAGCCGTGGAACAGAACCACGTCACCTGCTTTTGCATCACTGAGGCTTGCTACCAGGCCGTCAAAGTTCAGCGCATGTTTTTCCGCATCATAATAATCGTATTCACGGACTTCCAGACCGGCTGCGCCGAAAACACTTTTATGGTTCGGCCAGCTTGGGTTGCTTACCCAAATGCGTTTTACATCGGTGTTTTTAGCGAGGAAATCCGCCGCCACGCGCAGAGCACCCGTGCCGCCAGGAGTTTGTGCGGTGCGCGCACGTTTTTCGCTCACGATAGTGCTGCCTTTACCAAACAGCAGTTCTTGCGTGCAGCGACCAAATTCAGGAATACCATCAATACCGAGATAGTTTTTGGTGGTTTCATTTTCCAGCAGATATTGTTCCGCTTTCTTCACGCTGGTCAGAACCGGGGTCTTGCCGGTTTCATCTTTATACACACCAATCCCGAGATTGATTTTTCCCGGGCGTTCGTCGGCACGAAACAGATCGGCCAGGCCCAGAATCGGGTCGGCAGGGGCGGCTGTAATGTTCTCAAACATGACGAGGTTCCATTTATAAGTTCGGGGGAAATCCGCTATCAGGTTAACGGTAGATTTACAAAATGCCAACCATTAGAGACTAAAAGCGCGAAGGTTTTCTAAAGTTACGATCTTCATCTCATGAACGCAAAAAAGCAGGACCGAAGTCCTGCTTTTGAGGGATATAACAAAGGGGTCTGCTGATTAGAACTGGTAAACGACACCTACAGCTGCCTGGTCGTCAGTT
This sequence comes from Kluyvera sp., assembly GCA_051656825.1. Lineage (GTDB taxonomy): Bacteria > Pseudomonadota > Gammaproteobacteria > Enterobacterales > Enterobacteriaceae > Kluyvera. Next base: position 9,463 of record JBOFJM010000091.1, on the reverse strand, counting down.
GCCAGACCGCTAGCTTTAGAGTAGGTGTTGTCGTCCAGCAGGTTGAACTTGTACGCAGCGTATACGTTCATGTTCTTGTTGAAGTAGTACCAGGTACCCAGTTCAATATATTTAACCAGGTCAGCGTCGCCGCCTTTGAAGTCACCGCGAGCGATCAGGTCTTTACCTTTGGACTGAACGTAGCCCAGGGATGGACGCAGACCGAAGTCGAACTGGTACTGAACCACAGCTTCGATGTTCTGGGTTTTGTTCGCGAAGTTGCTGTCAGCTTCACGAGTCATGTTCAGAGTCTGAGCATACATTACAGCAGCGTAGATGTTGTTCGCATCGTATTTAGCCGCAGTTGACCATGCTTCAGCTTTTTTACCGCCAGCGCCCGCCCAGGTATCGCCAGCCGCGTTGTGACCAGGATTAACCTGCTCGTTGGTGCGGTCAGCAACTTCATAACCTGCTGCCAGTGCGATACCGTTGCCGAAATCATACTGGGTAGAGGTGCTGAAACCGTCGCCGTTTGCTTTCGCAGGCTTGCCGCCGTAGCCAACAACATCAACTGCGCCGGTTACGTCGTCATAAGTGGTCGCAACTTTGTTGTCACGATCGTTTTTGCCCTGATACTGCAACGCGAAGCTCAGGCCATCAACCAGGCCGAAGAAGTTGTTGTTACGGTAAGTCAGCAGGCCAGAAGAACGACCGTTCATGAAGTTGTCGGTTGCAGCCCAAGAATCGCCGCCCCATTCAACCAGCATATCGGTGTATGCCGCTACGTCGTAGATAGCACCGTAGTTACGACCGTAGTCGATAGAACCTGCGTCACCAAATTTCAGGCCAGCGAACGCCAGACGAGTTTTAGTCGTCTGAGAACCTTCCGTGCCGGAAGCGTCCATGTTGTATTCCCACTGGCCGTAACCCACCAGCTGATCATTGATCTGGGTTTCGCCCTTGAAGCCGATACGGGCATAAGTGGTGTCTTCGTTACCGGTTTCACCGTTGGTGGTCCAAATGTGCTCACCAACTGCTTTACCATAGAAGTCCAGTTTGTTGGCATTTTTGTTATAAATTTCTGCAGCATTCGCTGCGCCAGCAGCCAGCAGAGCAGGGATTACCACTGCCAGGATATTACGCTTCATCATTATTTATTACCCTCATTAGGTTTTTTTTATAGACACTCGCCACTGCCGCCAATTACTTCCGTCAATAATAATTTACGGAACTATTGATGATAGTTTGGTGTCTTTATGTGTCTGAGAGGCATCTTTCCATTCAAAACATTCTTTCGCTAGCCTGAAAATGCTACAAACATCGAGAATAAGTAAGCAAAAGAAATAATGTGTAAGGATTTGTGTGAATTAAGGAACTTTGTGAACTAACTCAAAATTCTGAGACGTACGCGTAATAATTAAACGATTGAATATCTATCAATATGAATTCCTTATCTTTTATTTGCATAGCGTTTTTTCTTATTGCACTGGGCGGATGAGTGATAATTTTCTTATGATAAAATTTAGCCGTCCAGATAGCTGTGTTTTTGCCTGAAAAATATGCTAAGGGATTAGGCTAATCTGAGTTACAACAAGCTTTAGGTTGTTTTTTGTACGAAATTGTTGCGGCGAAATGGCTCGTAACATACTACGGAAGGTAAGGTCTTGATGTTTAAGTTTGTTAAACTTAATAGAGACATCTTTACATAAGAAGTTAAAAAAAGGCCAGCACAAAGGCTGGCCTTGAGAAGTGAGTTACGTTAGAAGCTGGCGTTACGTGGCGTTCTTGGGAATGGGATCACATCACGTACGTTCTGTACACCAGTTACGTAGGCAATCAGACGTTCAAAGCCCAAACCGAAGCCAGAGTGTGGCACGGTGCCGTAACGACGCAGGTCGCGATACCACCAGTAGTCTTCTTTGTTCAGGCCCATTTCAGCCATACGCGCATCCAGCACCTCCAGACGCTCTTCACGCTGGGAACCGCCGATGATTTCACCGATTCCTGGTGCCAGAACGTCCATCGCGGCAACGGTTTTACCGTCGTCGTTCAGACGCATATAGAAGGCTTTGATCTCTTTCGGGTAGTTTTTCACGACAACTGGCGCTTTGAAGTGCTCTTCGGCCAGGTAACGTTCATGCTCGGAGGAGAGATCCACGCCCCAGTACACCGGATTCTCGAATTGCTTGCCACAGTTTTCCAGAATAGTGACGGCATCGGTGTAATCAACCTGCGCGAAGTCGGTAGACACAAAGCGTTGCAGACGATCAACGGCATCTTTATCTACGCGCTCTGCGAAGAATTTCATGTCGTCGGCACGTTCGGTCAGCACGGCGTTGAAGACGTACTTCAGCATCGCTTCTGCCAGACGGGCGTTATCTTCCAGATCGGCAAATGCCACTTCTGGCTCCAGCATCCAGAACTCCGCCAGATGACGGCTGGTGTTAGAGTTTTCAGCACGGAAAGTTGGGCCGAAAGTATAAATTTTTGACAGTGCACAGGCGTAGGTTTCGCCGTTCAACTGGCCAGAAACGGTCAGGAAGGACTCTTTACCAAAGAAGTCTTTGTCAAAATCCACTTTACCCTGTGGATTGCGCGGCAGGTTTTCCAGATCCAGCGTAGAAACGCGGAACATCTCGCCAGCACCTTCGGTATCCGAAGCGGTGATGAGCGGAGTGGATACCCAGAAGAACCCCTGCTCGTCAAAGAAACGATGCAGCGCTTGCGCCAGGGTATGACGTACACGAGCGACCGCGCCAATCAAGTTGGTGCGCGGGCGCAGGTGGGCTACTTCACGCAGATACTCGATGCTGTGACGTTTTGCCGCCATTGGATAAGTATCGGGATCGTCAACCCAACCGGTCACTTCCACGTTGGTCGCCTGGATTTCAAAGCTCTGGCCCTGGCCCTGAGAAGCCACCACTTTACCGGTGATGACAACGGAGCAGCCGGTGGTCAGACGCAGGACTTCCTGATTGTAATTGGGCAGAGAATTATTAATAACGGCCTGTACAGGATCAAAGCAGGAACCGTCATAGACGGCCAGGAAGGAAAAGCCAGCTTTTGAATCTCGGCGGGTACGTACCCAGCCGCGCACGGTGACTTCGCTGTCAACGGCTACGCGGCCCTGGAGTACGTCGGCTACAGGCACAACGCTCATAATAGTCTCTCTATTTCGTAGTCCAATAAAAAAATCGTTTTCCCCATAATAGCGGGGGGATATCTATGTTACCTGTCATCTTCTATCAGACAAGTAGAATTCGCACAGATAAAGGGTGTTTTAAGAAATAAATAAAGAAGAAGGGAGCCAATCAGGCTCCCTTTGTCGATTAACTGGCCTTTTTAATCTGTGGCAGATCGAAGGCTTTACGCAATGCGCGGACAAATGCCTTATCGTGGCAGATGGTTTTACCGGGGCTATCGGAGAGTTTTGCCACTGGTTTGCCATTACATTCCACCAGCTTAATCACAATATTCAGCGGTTTTACCTGTGGGATATCGCAAGTCAGGCGCGTGCCAATACCGAAACTTAGATTAATGCGTGATGAGAAGTGGCGATATAACTCCACTGCTTTCGGCAAATCGAGATTGTCGGAGAACACCAGCACTTTACTTAGCGGGTCGATTCCTAACTTCTGATAATGCTTAATGGCTTTTTCGCCCCATTCGAACGGGTCGCCGGAGTCGTGGCGCAGCCCTTGATAACGGGTGGCGAACTCAAGACCGAAATCACGCAGGAAAGCATCCATCGTAATACAGTCGGTCAGGGCGATGCCGAGGCTGTCAGGGTATTCCGCCAGCCACGCCGCCAGCGCAGCGCGTTGGCTGGTGGCTAAGTCGGGGCTAATTTGCTGATGCGCCTGGAACCACTCGTGCGCTTGCGTACCCATTGGCGTGAGCGACAGGCGGCGCGCCAGGTCATAGTTACTGGTGCCGGTAAACCACGGTTCTTGCTGGAGTCGGCTAACTATCGCTTCCTGGACGTCACGAGAGAAACGGCGACGTGTGCCGAAATCCATGAGTTTGAATGCGGACATATCGATATCCGCCGTCAGCTGTTTAAAGCTAACCAGTTTTTGTTCCAGCATTTCCAGCGCCTGGGGCACACCGCTTTCCGGTGAACGATAGCGATGAACCAGCTCGCTTATCACCGCCAGCAGGGGAACTTCCCACATGATGACTTCGCGCCAGGGGCCTTCAAGGCGGATATTGAGCTTGCCGTTGTCGTTAGTCACGGTGACTTGCTGCGGGTCGTAACGGAAGTCACGCAGCCAGTCCAGATAATCTTGCTGAAAGAAAGGTAGCCCGGATAACCAGTAATACTCGTCATCCCGCAGTGTGAGCGAACGCATAGCTTCGACTTGTTCGCGAATTGCGTCAGCATAAATGCCTAGCAGATCGTCTCCACGGCAGCGGAATTCAGCCGCCACGTTCACATCATAGTAGTGGTGGAAAACGGCCTGCTGCATATGCAGTTTGTAGGCATCTGTATCAAGCAGCGAGTGCAGAACAGGATAAGCGAATTGTGTCATTGTGCGCAGTAGCATCCTCTCACAGGAGCGTTTAGTACATTAAACAACAGGGGAGAATCGCAGAAGTATACCTTGTTTATCGATTTATTGAACCCCGATCACACCATAAGGCACGAACAGTACGCTACGCGTTTTGTGCGTCATGTTGCGTAAATGTATCATTTTTCCCTATTTGACTGGAAAAGATGAAGATTCTGCATAGCGTGTTTAACACAACAGGAATAGACTGGAGATGACATTTACATAAGATGCTAAAGGTTTTTTATGACACAACAGCCCCAAGCCAAGTACCGCCACGACTACCGTGCGCCGGACTACCTGATTAGTGATATCGACCTGGCCTTTGACCTGGATGCCGCAAAAACCGTTGTGACTGCGGAAAGCCAGGTTTCCCGTCACGCAGCGTCTGATGTGCCGCTACGCCTGAACGGTGAAGACTTAACGCTTGTCTCCCTTCATGTGAACGGCGAGCCGTGGGCCGACTATAAAGAAGAAGATAACCAGCTGGTGATTGCTGGCCTGCCAGAGCGTTTTACCCTGAAGATTGTGAATGAAATCAGCCCAGCCGCGAATACCGCGTTAGAAGGGCTGTACCAGTCTGGCGAAGCGTTATGCACCCAGTGTGAAGCGGAAGGTTTCCGTCATATTACCTGGTATCTTGACCGCCCGGACGTTCTGGCGCGCTTTACGACAAAAATTACCGCCGATAAAACTAAATATCCGTTCCTGCTTTCTAACGGCAACCGCATTGCTGAAGGCGAACTGGAAAATGGTCGCCACTGGGTGCAGTGGCAAGACCCATTCCCAAAACCGTGCTACCTGTTTGCGCTGGTGGCCGGTGATTTCGACGTGCTGCGCGACACCTTCAAAACCCGCTCCGGGCGTGATGTGGCGTTAGAACTGTTCGTTGACCGTGGCAACCTTGACCGCGCGCCGTGGGCGATGACCTCGCTGAAAAACTCGATGAAGTGGGATGAAGATCGTTTCGGCCTCGAGTACGACCTCGACATCTATATGATCGTCGCCGTTGACTTCTTTAATATGGGCGCGATGGAGAATAAAGGCCTGAACGTCTTTAACTCCAAATATGTGCTGGCGCGTACCGATACCGCCACCGATAAAGACTACCTCGATATTGAGCGCGTTATCGGTCACGAATATTTCCATAACTGGACGGGGAACCGCGTGACCTGCCGTGACTGGTTCCAGTTAAGCCTGAAAGAAGGTTTAACCGTATTCCGCGACCAGGAATTTAGCTCTGACCTCGGTTCTCGCGCGGTTAACCGCATCAGCAACGTGCGCACCATGCGTGGGCTTCAGTTTGCGGAAGACGCCAGCCCGATGGCGCACCCAATTCGCCCAGATAAAGTTATTGAAATGAATAACTTCTATACCCTGACGGTATATGAGAAAGGGGCAGAAGTTATCCGTATGCTGCACACTCTGCTGGGCGAGGCTAACTTCCAGAAAGGGATGCAGCTCTATTTCGAACGCCATGACGGCAGTGCGGCCACCTGTGACGATTTTGTGCAGGCGATGGAAGATGCGTCGAACGTTGACCTGTCGCATTTCCGCCGCTGGTACAGCCAGGCTGGGACTCCGGTCGTTAGCGTTCACGACGACTACAACCCAGAAACCGAGCAGTACACCTTAACCATTCGCCAGCGCACGCCAGCCACCGCTGAGCAGGAAGAGAAATTCCCGCTGCATATTCCATTTGATATTGAGCTTTACGATAACGAAGGGAAGGTGATCCCGCTGCAAAAAGATGGCCACCCGGTGCATAACGTGCTGAACGTGACCCAGGCCGAGCAGACGTTTGTGTTTGATAACGTCTACTACCAGCCAGTGCCATCGCTGCTGCGTGAGTTTTCTGCGCCCGTGAAACTGGAATATAAGTGGAGCGATCAACAACTGACGTTCCTGATGCGCCATGCGCGTAATGATTTCTCCCGTTGGGATGCGGCGCAGAGCCTGCTCGCAACCTATATCAAGCTGAACGTGGCGCGTCATCAGCAAGGCCAGCCGCTGTCGCTGCCGGTGCATGTTGCCGATGCGTTCCGCGCGGTTCTGCTTGATGAGCAGATTGACCCGGCGCTGGCAGCTGAAATCCTCACGCTGCCGTCTGCCAGTGAAATTGCCGAGCTGTTCGAGATTATCGACCCTATTGCCATTGCGGCGGTACGCGAGGCGCTGACTCGCACGCTGGCGACTGAACTGGCCGATGAGTGCCTAGCGGTTTATCACGCCAACAAACTTGATAGCTACCGTGTTGAACACGCGGATATCGGCAAACGTACGCTGCGCAATACTTGTCTGCGTTATCTGGCGTTTGGCGACCGTGAGCTGGGCGATAAGCTGGTGAGCCAGCAGTATCATCAGGCCGATAATATGACCGATGCGCTGGCGGCGCTTTCTGCGGCAGTAGCGGCGGAACTGCCGTGCCGTGATGCGCTGATGCAGGAATATGACGACAAATGGCATCATGATGGTCTGGTGATGGATAAATGGCTGATTCTGCAAGCGACCAGCCCAGCAGACGATGTGCTGGCGACGGTTCGCAAGCTGCTGAATCACCGCTCCTTCAGCATGAATAACCCGAACCGTATTCGCTCGCTGATTGGTGCATTTGCCGGTAGCAACCCAGCCGCGTTCCACGCAGCAGACGGTAGCGGTTATCAATTCTTGGTTGAAATGTTGACCGAGTTGAACAGCCGTAACCCGCAGGTGGCTTCTCGTCTGATTGAACCGCTGATTCGCCTTAAACGCTATGACGCGAAACGTCAGGCGCTGATGCGTGCGGCGCTGGAACAGCTGAAAGGGCTGGAAAACCTGTCTGGCGATCTGTACGAGAAAATTACTAAAGCGCTAGCGTAACTAAAACGCCGGGTGGAGGCTACGTCTTACCCGGCCTACGATAAGTCTATTGTAGGCCGGAAAAACGCAGCGCTATCCGGCGTTATTTTTATACCTGTTCAAACTGCTGATGAAACGCCGGAACGCGAATATCGCGGCGGTGCAGCGCCTGCCAAAATGCCTCTAACGCCGTGTCGAGCCGGTTTTGCAAATTCGGGCTGAACTGCGGCTTATGCTGATAGTCCGTCACCTGGCTATCGTCGGCAAATACTCCCTGCAAAATTTCTTGTGCTTTCAGTGCATTAAGCACCGGTTTTAGCGCGTAATCGACCGCCAACATATGGGCTACCGTTCCACCGGTTGCCAGCGGCAATACCACTTTCCCTTCAAGCACCCGCTCTGGCAGCAGGTCGAGCAGGGCTTTTAACGCCCCAGCAAACGAGGCCTTATATACTGGCGTGGCAATGATAAGCCCATCGGCATGGCTCAACTGCTCGGTTAAGGTTTGTAGTGCGGGGCTATCAAACCGAGCATGGAACAAATCTTCGGGGGCAAAGTTCTGCAAGTGCCAGTGGAAAACTTCAACATCTGCCGCTGAGAGCTTTTCTCTGGCGTATTCCAGCAGCGCACTGGAGCGGGAGGGGAAGCGGGGGCTACCGGCTAAAGTGATGACGCGCATAATCTCTCCTTATAACCAAAAACACACATTAATCTAAAATTGATAACATTTTATCGAGTGTGTCAGAGGTGAAAGGGCGGGCGAAATACTTTTTCTGGCGTAGATATACTGGAAAATGCATATAGGCGCATAGCGCTATGCCGCGATAAAGAAAACGATTGCGCTTTTTTTGCCACAGGTCAATTCCCTTTCTGAGCGATATCGCACATAATACGCCCCCGGTTTGCACACCGGGAATCCAGGAGAGTTCATGTACTATCCCTTCGTTCGTAAAGCACTTTTTCAGCTCGATCCAGAGCGCGCTCATGAATTAACGTTTCAACAATTACGCCGTATAACCGGAACACCGCTGGAAGCACTGGTGCGCCAGAATGTACCGGAAAAACCAGTCACCTGTATGGGACTGACGTTCAAAAACCCACTGGGTTTGGCGGCGGGTCTGGATAAAGATGGTGAATGTATTGATGCCTTAGGAGCCATGGGATTTGGTTCAATAGAGATTGGTACTGTCACGCCGCGTCCACAGCCGGGTAACGATAAACCGCGCCTGTTCCGCCTTGTTGATGCAGAAGGTTTGATCAACCGCATGGGCTTTAATAACCACGGCGTTGATAACCTGGTTGAGAACGTTAAAAAAGCGCATTTCAACGGTATCCTGGGTATTAATATCGGTAAAAATAAAGATACTCCGGTCGAGCAGGGTAAAGATGACTATCTGATTTGTATGGATAAAGTCTACGCCTACGCCGGTTATATCGCGATTAACATCTCATCGCCAAATACCCCAGGGCTGCGTACTTTACAATATGGTGAAGCGCTGGATGATCTGCTTACTGGTATTAAAAATAAGCAATCTGAATTGCAGGAAAAGCATCATAAATATGTTCCTGTGGCGGTGAAGATCGCCCCCGATCTTTCTCATGAAGAACTGATTCAGGTAGCCGACAGTTTAGTGCGTCATAATATTGATGGCGTCATTGCAACCAATACGACATTAGATCGTTCTCTGGTTCAGGGGATGAAAAATTGTGATGAAACGGGTGGCTTAAGCGGTCGTCCATTACAATTAAAAAGCACCGAGATTATTCGTATGCTGTCGGCGGAATTAAAAGGCCAGCTGCCTATTATTGGCGTCGGTGGTATCGACTCGGTGATTGCCGCGCGTGAAAAAATGGCGGCTGGCGCATCATTGGTGCAGATTTATTCCGGCTTTATTTTTAAAGGCCCACCGCTGATTAAAGAAATCGTCAGACACATCTAGTCTTTTTCCCCGTAATGTGATCCAGGGCTTTATTTCCGGCCCTGGTTGTTTTATATTTCCACATTGTTGCTTATTTAAACATATTGGTCTTTTATTATTTAGGGCTAAGCAATGAAACGGAAGAACAGCCAAAGCATTGGAGGCGGGAATTGATAG
>JBOFJM010000090.1:0-9317 GCA_051656825.1 Kluyvera sp. | reverse complement strand
ATTGGGGCATGAAACTGCGCCTGTGGTGGGCTGGCCTGTGGTGATCTAGCCGCTTAATAGGTGACGTTGATAGTCACCGTGTCGGCATAAGAATCTGGCTTGTAGTTGGCGCTGGGGGCAACGGCATAGACCGTTCTGTTGACCGCAAGCCCCGTGCCGTTGCCTGAGACTAAATTAGTTGTGCCATTGCCCCACGCAAGGCCGTTAACGCCCGCCGTTGAATTCAACTGATACGCGACCTGGTCGGTGTTGGTGATGGGGGCGGTGGTGCTTTTCATCACGCCGCTGCCGGTCGTACTGTTATTGGAGGGCGAAAGGCCAATGGTGTAGGCGGTGGTGTTCGTGCAAGCCATCGTGAAGGTGTTGCTGGCGGTGATATTGGTTTGTGAGGCGCTGACGTTGCACTGCTTGTTGACGGTGGCGGTAACGACAATGGGCAACGCGACGGCGGAGGTGGCGCTACAGGTGGTGGGGGCGGCTATCACGGAGCCATTCACGGAAACATAGGCGACTGCTGAGGAGTAAGTATCGGTATATGTCCCGGGAATCGCGCTGCTTTGCCCTGCGGGAAGCGTCGCGTAGACCGTCAGGCTGCCTGATACCGACGTCAGATTTAACAGGTTCATGTAGTCTTTTGGCGACGTGCCGCTGCCACCCCCTTCATTGCCCCAGATAATTCTTGTGCCGCCGGAATCCTGATAATAGAGCTGATAATTAAGCGTTGCGCCGCTGGGGCCGGTCATTTTTCGGCTATTAATCGTGTTGCTGCCCGTCGCGCCAATATTGAAGCAAATGGTATACCCCGCCAGCAGATCCACCAGTGGGGTTTTGGTGCAGGTGTAGTTAAAGGTTATTGAAGTGGTGGAATCCGCCGTGGCGAACGGGTTAACCACGCTAAAGTTGACGTTGGGAACCGCGCTCAGCGTGCAGCTTACTGCGAAGCTTTTCATGGGGAAAAAGCACAGCCCAGCCAGTAAAATCAGCACTCTTAACCACATCATCTTGCTCCTGTTATTGGCACGTTAATGGGCCTATCTGCGGAATATCACGCGCGTTGCGGGGATAGTCGAACTGCGCTGTGCAATGGCCTGTTTGGCTGGTTACGTCCAGCGTGTTATGCATTTTCAGCGTGTCGAAATAGACCATGCCATCAAAGCCCACTATCGCGTTTTGCCCGCGAAGACCATTCAGCGTGGCGGTCGCCCCTTCGGGAATCACCTTGCCCTGCGTGTCTTTCAGCACAATCAGCGCGGCGCGCACCGGCCTGACGGTAAAGTTCACCAGCGTGCCGGAACGATCGGCGGGGATCGCCACCGCATTGACCGGATCAATACGCATATTGGCCGGGAGGTTTAACGGGTTGATGCTTATCTCGTTTTTCTGATAGCTGTTCAGCGGCGTAACCAGCAGCAGGCCGCTACTGTTGCTAGTGCCGATAGGGTTATTTTGTAGCTCGATAGGCACATCGGGGATGCCATCTGTCGATACCACGGCAAAGCCGTTGTTGATAGATTGCGCGGCAAACAGGCCGCCGCCCATCATCACCAGCGCGCCGTCTGCCCCAGCGTAGGCCGACTGGTTACCCGGCAAACGGCTGTAGCCGCCGTACACTTTGCCGTAACGCCCCAGATAGCCCAGCTCGCCCTGGCCGTTTTGCTGTGAATCCTGCTGATTGAGCGCCAGGTTCCAGCCCCAGCCGCCGTCGGATGGCTGCGTTTTGCTGGCGTTGAGTTGATAGCTCATTTGGTCATTGCTGCGCTGCACGCTGGTGCTGGCGCTGATGTTGTTCTCAAACGACACGCTGAGCATCAAAAACAGGCTGCGATCGTGGCTGTCATCAATGTTCTGGTTTAGCCCTGCGTTGAGGTACACCCTGTCTGTTAATGCCTTATACCAGTTGGCGTTGGTATAGCGCGCCGCCTTTTCGCCCGGATAGCGTAGCTGAATATAACCGATGCTAAAGCCGCCAAAGCTGTCGGTGCTGTAGCCAACAATACTGCTGTGGTTTAGCCTCGGCGGAGCCTGGCCGTAACGGGTGGCGACGTCGTGGTAATCATTGGCGGTAGCAATGGTCGAGGTGTTGAAGCTAAAGCGGTTATTGCTCCAGCGATAGCCCAGGCTGTAGAGCAGGCCGTTTTTTCCGGCGTCGGTGCTCATGGCAAGCGCTGTGGAAATCGTCCCGCTGCTGCTTCCCGGTATCCAATCGCTGCCGAAACCGGCGTTAACCAGCCGGTCAGACGCCTCGGCATGCCCGCTGGCGGTAAAGCTATTGCTAAAACCGTGCCGCCAGGTGGCGCTAAATGCGGGCATGCTGGCGTAATCAAACGACGCATAACCGTAGTTATTGCGCACCACGCCAACCTCGGCAGACCAGGAGGTTAGCTCTTTGCGTAATAGCGTTTGGTCGTTATAAAACGAAAAGTTCTGCACCGTGGTTTTGCCCAGCGCATCGGTCATGGCCACTTGTGCATTGCCCGCGCCGTTAATATTCGGCAACGTATTGATTTCAAAGTTGCCCGCCGGGACTTCACCGTTGTAATACTTCACGCCGTTCATATACAGCTCCACGCTTGAGGGCAACGTGGCGGAACCAAAAAACGACGGCAGCGGCGTTGTCGGGGTGTAGGGTTGTAGGCTGTAGTCAGTGCCCATTTGCAGGCCAGCAATACGGGTTGAGCGTGACCAGTTCAGGGCGCTGGTGAGCGTATCGCCTAGCGTCACGCTGAGCACCTGGTCAGGGAAAGAGGAGCGCCAACTGGTGTCGAGACGGGTCATGCCGTTTCCCTGGCTGAAGTCCTCGCTGTTGCTGGCGTAGCGGGCTATCTGGGTTGAGCTGAGTACGCCAACGGCGCTGAAAGCGCGCAATTCGGAGTAGGCGTTGGCGAAGTTGCTTGAGCTTTGTTCCTGCGAGGCGTAGAGGTCATAATTCAGCAATAGCCCCCGTGATGTGGTCGCCTCCGGGCTACTGAGATCTTGTTGATTAACCTGGGTTGTCCCCATATCCAGCAGCGACAGCGGAGCCATTAACGTCAGCGTTTGCTCGTTAGCGTCGTAATCGACCTTCAATTGGGGGATATCGTTCAGGCTGACCGGATCGGGCGTTTGCGGGGGGATACGCAGGCCGATTTTGCGCAGGCTATTGGCGCTGGCATACAGCTTATTGTTGTCGAAACCGAAGTGCGCCAGCCCAACTGGTGTCTGGTTTAAGGTGACGTCAAGATACAGGTCTATTCCGACCAATGGTTGGCTATCTGAAATTATCCCATCCTGCGGCGAAGGCGTGTTTTTCATATCCGCAGACGCGCTCCCCGCTATAAATAACACGTTGAATAATAATGAAATTAAAAGACGGTTGCGGCCGCTATAACGCTTGTAGCGTTTTTTTACCATTGACCGTTACTTCAAGCTTTCCTCCCTCGCCCCCATTAGCCGCGCTGGTGGGCAAATCCCAACGCATTGTCGAGCCGGGCAGCACATAGCCTAAAAGCCCGGGAGTGATATTTTTTCGGCTACCTGCCGCTGTGATTATGCTGACTTCGGACAGTTGAGCGTGCCCGTCGCCCTGATTATTGACCTCCAGATAAGCGCGCCCGCCGCTACGCTGAATCTGCCAGCGTAATTTCGCGAAGGTATCCGTTGCGCCCGGAGGCTGAATAAAAACAGGGACGGAATAATGCAGGACAAACTGGAGCGTATTTTTCTTGAGATTTGAGGGCGGTAATTCGTTAATCGACAGGCGATAAGCATCTTCCACGGTGGTGGGCGGCCCGGTGCGAATCACGCGGATGAGCTGTCGGCCACCCGGAGGCAGCGTCAGCATCGGCGGGCTAATCACCAGCCCCTGCGAAGCGGCGAGTTGGTCGCTGTAGCCGCTTTGATTCCAGCTAAATACGCGCACCTGGGCGTTAATGGGGCTATCGCTAGAGTTGCTCAGCCAAATCCCTTCTGCGCGCTGGCTGGTTTGTAAATTCAGGCTCACCGGAGTGACCTGCAAACCACCGGCGACGGCTGCGCTGCTCATCAGCGCAATACCGCACAGGCAGGCAAGCGCACGCTTTTTCCCGTTCATATCGCATCCCTGAGTCAATAGTTAACGTTGATTGTGACGGTATCGCTGTAGTTATCTGGCGTGAAGTTGGCGCTGGCGACGACGGCGTGAACCGTGACGCTTTGGGGAAGGCCGTTCCCGACGCCCGCCACCCCGTTACCCACTACGGATGCGGTAGCGGTATTGCCCCACGGTTTAGTGCCTGCCGCGTCCTGGTTCAACTGATAAGGCACTTTGTCGGTATTGCCGGTAGTTCCGGCCATAGCACCAGAGCCGGTGGTGGTTCCGCCATTACCTGACGAAGGCGCCAGGCCAATATTGTAGGGCGTTGTTTTTGAACACGTGACGTTCAGCGTGGTCGTGCCTTGCACATTGGTGGCGCTGGCAAGCGAAGAGGGAAAAATCAGCGGCGAAGGCTGCGCAACCGAACAGGCACTTTGAATAGTAATTTGTACCTGGAATGTATTTGTCGCCAGCGCAGCATACGCCGCAGGCGTTATTGCGAGCGCCAGACTGAGAAAAATGAACTTTGTAGATGTGTTCATAGTTTTAACCTCTACAAGGATATTATTTTCCTTAATAAAACAATAACGTATGAAAAAATCGTCCCTAGTATAACTGTAGGATAGGTAGCAAAATTCCGCCAATTTTCCTTAAGGCATTTTTATTAAAAGTAGTACCTGCATCACCTTATTTATAGCGGTTAAACTGCCGTTGCGATAAAAAGTTATCGGGAATGAGTAAACCGCAATACTTTATAGGTGTAATTATTAGTCTTTAATTTATTAGTGTATTTAAGCGCTGCTGATTAATATTGTTAGAGTGGCTAAAATAATCGGAAAATATATTCTCTGTAAATTTGCGGGTATTCATGGTCTATTTTTTTTCGATATCTTATGAGCCTGCATAAAAACAAAAAACCTGACCTTTGGCTTTCACCAAAAAGTCAGGTTTTGTTGCTCGTGCCAACGGGCTTAGAACATGCGGAAGCGGTACTCGATGATCACTTCTGATGACAGCGTATGGGTGCGCGTGTAGCGTCCATCCGTCAGTACCGGGGTTTTACCGCTCATTTTGTACGACCAGCCAGGGCCAAACATCGCCCACACCGTCAGGTTATTGAGCATCGGATCGGTCGGCGTCCAGCGGCTGAAGGCGTTGATTTCGCCGGTGCGCACGTGGTTACCTTTGTAATTAAACTGCGCAATGTTGCCAACCAGACCAATGGCTAAGTCTGGCGTCAGTTTGTAGTCGGCCATATTCGCCAGCACTAATTCGCCGTCGCGCAGGTAATCGTCGCCTGCGTAAGCCATCGAGATAAATGTCCCGCGTGAGTTTTTACTCATATGACGCGGATAGAAGCCCACTTCGTTCGCTTTTTTAGCATCGGTGTAGCCGATACCGAATTTGTTGCTCCAGCGATCGGCCTTCCAGGTGGCATCGAGGGCGAAGTGCCAGGCATTATTGTCAAAATCGCGCTTGCTGGCGGGCATTGCGGTGTATTCATCCAGCGCATGAGTGGCGTAAACCTGCGTACCAATATTCAGCCGGTCAATAGGCCTGAGGTTGGTGAACAGCAAATGACGGCGTAAATAGTTGTCGCTCTCGCCGTAGCCGTACTGCACGTCCAGGTGCTGGCTTTTCCACAGCAGATCGCCGCTGGCAAGGTGGTTAATTTTGCGACCGGTGTTGGTCTGGAACTGTTTTTTATCCGGCGAGTTACGATCCATCGAGTTTTCGATGTATGCCCCGCGCAGGGTTAGATTTCCGTTGTTCACCCCGCCGCTGATACCAGAGTAAGTGGTCGGTGACAGGCGCGTTGAGGTGGAGATAACCCCGTAATTTTTCAGCACCTGCCAGCCCCAACGGGTGTTGAGATGGGTGTCGGCGATGTCATATTTCAGCTTGATATTGCGTTGGCCGAATTTAGAAAAACCTTCAGCATTGCTTTTTTTATTGCCAGTGCCGTTGTTATACAGCACACCACGCGAGTTAAAATAGTCGCTGGCTCCTAATTTTACTGCGCCATAATACACCGCATCGACACCAATAATGTCGGCAAAATAACCGGATTGATATTCAAGTGCGACGCCCTGGCCCCATGCGTTATGCACGTGTTTCGGGTTGGCGTTTTCTTCCTTGAGATATTTCCAGTAGTTTTTTAGCGACAGCGTCATGTGTGAGTCACTAAAAAAAGGATCGGCGGCCAGTGTGGCAAGCGCACTATTTTGCTGTTGTGGCTGATTGTTTTCCGCTGCCGATACGGTTACGGAGATGCCGAGCGTAATTAACGCCGCAGCGATACGCGTCAGATTCATGTGTTACCCCAGAATAGGGCTGTAGTCGTGCCTTACCGGCGAAGGTAATAACGAGCTACAGCCAAAAATGATGAATGAAAATCGTTAATTATTGGTCGTTGAGTGCTTTTTTCCCGGCTTCAACGTATTTCAGTGTGCCGATTTCTGGTACGGAGTAGTGGCCCTGTTTGTAGACTATTTTCACGACGGCGGCGTTAGCCAGGGGTTTATTTTTAGCCGGATCGTCAGTGAGGTCGGAAATCATAATTTGCATGGACGTACCGGAAGAAATCGCCAGGACGTTTTTATCGCCATTGGCTTTGGCATTTTCAACGATGGTGTTCAGTGCGGCTTGAGTGCGCGCTTTTACCTGCTCGTAGTTTTCCGCCAGCCCTTTTGGATCCGCCTTTGCCAGCGCGTTTTGGTTATCGCTGACCGGCAGTTTACCGGCTTTCATCGCGCTAAATAGCGCCGCGCCGTCGGCCAGGCCGAGCTGGTGTGCTCCGGCATCGGCCATATCTTTGTTCATGCCGCCTTCAAACCCGCCGAAGAAGGCTTCACGCAGGCCAACCAGTTCATTCAGTTGATAATCTTTAACGCCCGCCTGTTTTAGAATAACGGCCATGGTTTCACGCTGACGCCCGGCATCGCTGGAATAAAAACGATCAAATGGAATACCTTTCAGGCCTTCACCCAAATAACGGGCAACGCGAATACCGTCTTCCGTCAGTGGAGAATCTGCCCAGCCCTGAACACGATCGAACGTATTAAATAACGTTTTGCCATGACGTGCAAAATAGATATTAACCGTGTCGTCAGAGGTCGCTTTAACATTATTTTCCGCCATTGCGGTTGGCACGGTAGCCGTACTCGCCACCACCATTAATGCCATTAGCCATTTTTTCATTTTATATTCCGCCTTTTACCGTTTATCAGAAAACCAAAACAAAAAAACCCACGCCATATTCGTGGGCGATAATATCGCTCGCGAGGTCTGTCGTAGGTTTTGCCTGTGAAATACAGTAACAATCCAATGGCGGCGAAGATAGCATTAACCTTGTGGAATAACATCCCATTTTTAATCGTGAAATGAATAACTGTGATCATCTTCATATCTCATGCTGAATATAAAATAATGCGCAGGGCGGGGTAGTGGTCATTTTATTTATTGAGCCGGGTCACAGAAAATAACCATTCCCTCTGGACGTGAGTCGTCGTAAAGCGTATTTTCGTTGTCATCCTGGGATTGTTACTGAACGCAGGCAAAACCTAAGATACTTGTTGCAGCAAAGCTGTAGCCGGTGTCTTAGGTTTTTTTTTGCGCCGAATTCAGGCTCAGCTACCACACAAGGAGCAACGATGAAAACCACGACCCTCGCAGCCGCACTGCTTTCCGCCTTTGCGTTTACCGCCCAGGCGGCTCCTGCGCCGCTGAAGATTCTGATTGTCAACGATGACGGCTGTGAGTCGCCGGGCAGTATCTCCCTGCAAGAGAAGCTGGCGAGCAAAGGCTATGACGTTTGGATGGTTGCGCCATCGACCAACCAGAGCGGCGTTGGCTCGGCGATTACCTTTAAAACCGGCAAGCTGTTTGATGTCAAAAAAGTGGCCGACAAACGTTATTGCTTCCCGGGGACGCCAGCCGATGCGGTGGATTTTGGCCTGTGGGGCGTGCTGAAAGACACTCCGCCGGATTTAGTCATTTCTGGCGTGAATGATGGCCCGAACACCGGCATGGCGCAGGTGAACTCCGGCACAGTCAGCGCTGCGGTTCGCGCGGTACGCTACGGCGTGCCATCCATCGCCGCCAGCATTGGCTACATCTTTACCGAAGATGAGATGAAGAATAAGTGGCCGAGCACGCATAAATACTGGCCGGATTCCGTGGATTATGTCGTGGGTGTTGTCGATACGCTGAACGGCAAACGCACTGCGGGTGCGCCGCTGCTGCCAAAAGGATCTGGCCTGAGTATTAACTATCCGGCGCTGGCGAAAACAGAGATTAAAGGCGTGCACTACATCGGCAATGAAGCCTTCCCAACCCCACAAATCGGCTACGAGCTGATGGCCGACGGCAAAGCGAAGCAGACCATGACCCCGGCGTCGTTGACGCCTGCGCTGGATGACACCGATTCCGGCTGGCTGAACAAAGGCTATATCACCTACACCGTGTTTGACGGCCAGTGGAATGCCCCACAGCTTCAGGCGCAGTACGAAGCGCTATTAGGGAAATAACAGGGGCGGGTTCGCCCGCTGCACCGGATAAGGATTGTCACTGCATTGGCAGGCAAAACCTGACGCGCCCGGCGCTCAGGTTTTTACAGATAACGGGAATGAATATGAAATACGAACAATTGGCCAGCGAGATTCTGAGCCACGTTGGTGGCCGGGAGAACATCAACAGCCTGGTGCATTGCGCCACTCGGCTGCGTTTTAAACTGAATGACAACAGCAAGGCCGATGCCGAAGGGCTAAAAGCTAACCCAGGCGTGATTATGGTGGTAGAGAGCGGCGGCCAGTTTCAGGTGGTGGTCGGCAACCACGTTCATGACGTCTGGCAAGCGGTGTGCCAGGCCGCAGGTTTGAGCGACGACACTCCGGCAACGGCAGAAAAGAGCGCGGATAAAAGCGGGCTGCTGGCAAAATTTATCGATATGGTGTCCGGCATTTTCACGCCGTTTCTTGGTGTACTGGCGGCAAGCGGGATTTTAAAAGGCTTTTTGGCGCTCAGCCTGGTGGGCGGTTGGCTGACTGAAAGCAGCGGCACATGGCGCATTTTATTCGCCGCCAGCGACGCATTGTTCTACTTCTTGCCGATTGTCCTCGGCTATACCGCCGGTAAAAAGTTTGGCGGCAGCCCTTTCCTGACGATGGTTATTGGCGGTGCGCTGGTGCACCCGATGATGCTGGAAGCCTTCCAGGCCAGCGCCAGTGGCGCGACGGAGTCCTTCTTCGGCATTCCGGTGGTCTTT
>JBOFJM010000089.1:0-8452 GCA_051656825.1 Kluyvera sp. | reverse complement strand
CTGGGTATATCAGGAGCCCACAGATCCACCAGCACCATAGGAAGCTGAGCTTTCTGCACTGCCATAATCAGCGAGCTTTCAAAGTAACCGGCACAAATCAACGCATCAGGGTGATGCAATGCAATCTGTTCTTCAATGTTGTCGCCAGGGCCAATGGAGAGAAAGCTCATGGCGATCCCCTTTTCACGGCAATGATCTTCGACACCGAGTAGTAAGAGGGAGTAAAACGGCAGCGCGCGGGCAATATCATGCTGGCGATGCAGCAAAAACAGCACGCGTTTTACTTTCTCACCACGCAGGCGCGAAAAGTCGTAGCCCATCTCCTGCGCCACCGTGATAACACGCTGTCGAGTCTCTTCTTTTAAACCTGGCTGCCCTTTCAGCGCGCGGGAAACCGCAGCAACGGAAAGCCCACACGCCTCGGCAATACTTCTGATCCTGACCGGCTTCGTCATGACGCTCCCATAAAAGAAACATGATTTTGTTCACTATAGATTTATGTGCTTTTCATCGCAACGCTGGATTCCCTGCCAGGGAGATCATCATCAATACACTATGGATTATGCCGCTATCTGCATGAAAAATACTGCTCACTTTGCCGGTAAACACGATCGTATTCACGCTTCACTCATCATTCACTTCCCCTGGAAACAGGTTAATTTCTAAAGTAACAGCATCTTGTTTACTAGAAATTAGGTTGTCTATGTTACCGGAAAAAGGCGTTAAACAAGGGAACTACCTGCTTTCCTGCATCTGGTTTCTCTTTTTCTTTATCTGCTGGGGCGCGTGCTTTCCTTGGCTATCGCTGTGGCTGACAGAAAAAATCGGTATCGACTCAACGCAGGTAGGGATGGTGTATACCTGCATCGCGATTGTCGCGGTCGCCTTTCAGCCTGTCTTTGGCGTGCTGGCCGATAAGCTGAACTTTCGTAAACACCTGATGTGGATGCTGGCAGGCTTGATGATCGCCTTCGCTCCGTGGTGGATCTGGGTATTCGCTCCGCTACTCAAAATCAATATTATTGCCGGAGCGTTGGCCGGAGGCGGGTTTATCGGCCTGGCATTTGGCTGCGGCTGCGGGATATGCGAGGCATGGATCGATAAAGTCTCGCGGCTGGAAGGTTTTGAGTTTGGTCGCGCCAGAATGTGGGGAGGCATCGGCGCGGCGGTGGGGACGTTTATCTCCGGCAAACTGTTCGCGATTAACCCCGATTACATCTTCATCATGGCCAGTTGCGCTGGGCTGGTGCTAGCGATTCTGCTGTGTTTCTTTCATCCAGGCCAGCAGGGGCTGGCTGGCGAGCTTAATCCGCAGCGGCTGAAAATCAACCGTGTCGATGTCCTCTCACTGCTACAAACCCGCCGTTTCTGGTTTCTGGTGCTGTATATGGTCGGCGTCGGCGCCGTCTATGAAACCTACGATCAGCAGTTCGCCGTCTACTACAGCAGCTTCTTCGCCACCCGCGAGCGTGGAGCAGAAGTGTTTGGCTACCTCTATACCGCACAGATTTTCCTTGATGCGCTAACCATGTTCTTCGCCCCGGCAATTGTGAACCGCATCGGCCCGAAAAATTCGCTGCTGTACTGCGGCTTTATCATGGCATTTCGCATTATCGGCAGCGCAATGGCAACCGGCCCAATTCTTATCTCCACCATGAAGCTACTGCACGGCTTCGAAAGCTCGATTTTAATCATCGCAACGCTGAAATATATCTCCGCCAACTTCGACTGGCGACTCTCCGCCACCGTTTATCTGATTGGCTTCCAGTTTGCCAAACAGTTCAGCCAAATTTTTATGAGCACTGGCATCGGCAGCATGTACGGCTCAATGGGCTTCAAAGAGTCCTACGCCATTCTCGGTGTGATTGCCCTGTCCTTCACCGTTATTTCTATCTTCACGCTCTCGGGCAGCCGAGTTTTACACCCCACGCCCGTCGTATAACCGTGTTATTAAGGATCTGATATGTCTTCACTATTTTCTGTAATTGAAAACGGCATCACCCTGGTTTTCGACCTGCAAGACAAAGCCCGCCTGCTGCACTTTTCCGCCCTGCCGTTCAACGCCGAAACCCTGGGCCAGAACGCCGATGAACTATCTCGCTTTAACCTGGTGGAAGTAAATATCTCTGGCCTCGATAAACCGCTGGAACGCCACGGGGCCGGTTTTACCGCCACCGCGCCAGGTTATACGCTGCGCTATCGCCAGCATCAGGACACGCATAATGCCGAGGGCCGCAAACTGGTTTTCACGCTGTTCGATGCCGAAACGGCAGCAGAGGTGGAGGTGCACTACCAGTTTTACAGCCAGCTTTCACTGCTGCGCAGTTGGAGCGTTATCCGCAACCTCAGCGATAAACCTTTTACCGTTGAGTACCTTTCCAGCTTCGTGATTAACGGCATCGAAAAAGAGAGCGCCAAAAACTGGGGCGATAACTTCACGCTGCATATTCCGCACAATAGCTGGACGCGAGAACTACAGTGGCGGCAATACACGTTTGATGAGTTAGGCTTTATGCCCTGCATTCAAAAAGGATTACAGCGATCGTCAAAGCCACTGCATTACAGCAACACCGGAGCGTGGTCGAGCAAAGAGTATTTGCCGATGGGCTACTTGGAAGACCGCGACACCGGCGCAGGGCTGTTCTGGCAAATTGAGCATAACGGCTCATGGCATTGGGAAATTGGCGACCAGGCAAATCACTTGTATCTGCAATTGGGCGGGCCAAATGAGTTTTATCACCACTGGTTTAAAGACCTTCAGCCCGGCGATGAATTTTGTTCCGTACCAGTTGCAGTAGGCGTGACGCAGGCCGGTTTTACCGATGCCATCGCCACTCTCACTCAATATCGCCGCCGTACCCGCCGTGAAAATGAGGATAACCAGCGGTTAGGGGTTATCTTTAACGATTACATGAACTGCCTGTTTGGCGACCCCACTACCGAGAAACTGTTACCGTTGATTGATGCCGCAGCCGAGGCGGGCGCAGAATATTTTTGTATCGACTGCGGCTGGTACGATAAAGGTGAATGGTGGAACGGCGTCGGCCAGTGGCAGCCCAGCACGGAACGCTTCCCAGAAGGAATTCAGTACGTTATCCGCTATATCCGCGATAAAGGCCTGATTCCGGGGCTTTGGCTGGAGCTGGAAGTGATGGGAGTGAAATCCCCCAAACTGGCGGAAACCGACGACAGTTGGTTCTTTATGCGCCACGGAAAACGTGTATTTGATCGCAGCCGTTACCAGCTAGATTTTACCAGCCCGGCGGTGATTCACCATGCCAATGAGGTTATCGACCGGCTGGTAACCCAGTACGGCGTGGGCTACATCAAAATGGATTACAACATTGAACCGGGGATCGGCACAGAGCAGCACGCCGATAGCGCGGGCGATGGCCTGCTGAAACATAACCGCGCCTGGCTTGCATGGCTGGATAGCGTCTTTGCACGCTATCCGCAATTGATTATCGAAAACTGCGGCAGCGGCGGCTTGCGTATGGATTACGCCATGCTCAGCCGCTGTTCTATTCAGTCCACCAGCGATCAAGAAGATTATCTGAAATACGCCACCATCGCCGCCAACGCACCGACCGCCGTCACGCCGGAACAGGCCGCTATCTGGTCTTATCCGTTACGTGATGACGACGAGCAGGCGGTGATCTTCAACCAGGTGTCAGCCATGCTGCTACGCATTCACCAAAGCGGCCATTTAGCAGAACTCTCTGAACCCGGTTTCCGCCAGGTACAGGAAGCTATCCGCTATTACAAAACGCTACGCCAGCATATCAATACCGCGCTGCCGTTCTGGCCACTGGGGCTATCGCGTTTTAACGACGAATGGGTGTCGCTGGGAATGAAATCGACGACAGGAAAAACATGGCTGGCGGTCTGGCGGCGAGAAGGCGCTGAGGATACCTGCGCACTGCCACTTGCTGGGCTACGCGGTCGCGTGGTGCAAGGTTATCCCTCGACAGTGCACCACCCGATAAGCTGGCAAGACGATCGCGATGTATTGATGGTGACAATGCCACCGCGATCGGCCGCTATCTTTGAGATTGTGCCGTAAACAATAGGCCTGATAGCACTGCGCTATCAGGCCTAAGCATTGACATCAATGAGTTGATGTTAAAAAAGAACGCCAGGCTGGCGGCGGCGGTAGTTTTCATAAATCGCCATCGCCAACAGAGAGAAGAAAACAGGCCCGCCAATCATCCACAGCGCGCTGCTCCAGTCTCCAGCTTCCATCACTGGCTGAATCACGGTGAAGATGTTGGCAAAGGCCACGACCAAAACAACCATACCGGTCGCCACAAGCGTTGACAGCCTGCTGTTGAAGATAACAAACGGGCGCTCAAGCTCCTGTTTTGCTTTGAAGAATGGGAAGGCTAACGCCAGGAACAGGTACGGCAACGTCATTGAAACGTTCGCCATCAGCGTCAGTTTGTTATAGAACACCGAGGCGGTATCGCCACCAAATGACACCAGCAGAATAAACAGGCTGACCAACGCACACTGCATCCACATCGCCGTAGATGGCATACCATTTTCATTCAGGCGAGTCATCGACGCAGGCCATAGCGCTTTTGGCGTCCCCTGGATAATCGCTTTCAGCGGTGAATAACTCAGGGTGAAAAACGCGCCGGTATAGGCGAGGAACATCGACAACCCCGTAATACGCGCAAACCATACGCCTACCGTGGCAGCCATCTCTGGCGGCAGGTGCATTGCGTTGCCTAACGTTGCGCCCAGGCTTGTCATCAGCACATAAGTGATGTTGCCGAGGTTAACGGAGTGGTCGCTTAAAATGAGCTGCCAGTTACTGCTAACGCCCCATAAAAATATCGCCAGTGAATATCCAATGGAAATAACAATCGCCGCAAAAATAATTCCTTTGGCAAAGTTCTTTTCCGGTTTTTCCGTTTTATCAACCAGACCGCCGACGGCTTCAATACCGCCATAGGCAAAAATAGCAAAGACGACAAAGGATAAAACCGCCAGTCCAGATTGATAACCCGGGTTTGGTGAGGTCGTAAAATTAATAGGTTGCGCAAAATGGCCACCATTTAATAACAAAATGGCCATACTGACTAACAATAAAACTAAGTTCAGGCACATCACGGAAATACCACCAACGGCAGTAATACGGGCGATTTTATTAATCCCTTTCACCGCCACTGTCGTGACCAGCACCATCCAGAATACCGCCAACAGACCGACAACCTGAGTGGACGCAAGCCCCGCAAAGCCCCAGCGCTGGGTCATATCTGCGCCAAATACGAAGGTCGAAAACGGAACCCAAATCTTAGCCGAGGTGCTAACCATCCAGATAACGTAGGAAGAAAACCACATAAACGTGCCAATAAAAGCGTAGCGCGGGCCAACGCTATTATTCATCCAGGAATAGATGCCGCCTTCTTCTTTTCGGTAGGCCGCGCCCATTTCAGCCATCATTAAGGCAAATGGAATAAAGAATAATAATGCAGAAAATATATACCAAATGATGGCGCTATAACCCATCAGGTAAAACGCGGAGGGGCTATTGGCAAAACCAAAAACGGACGTAAATATCATGAGGATGAGGCCTATCAGGCTCATCTTTTTTATCGATGGGGTCATTTGACCATCCTTTATTGCGGATTATTTTTACGCATCAACAACAAAGCCCATACCGCAGCTTGCAACCGCAAGGCAGTAACGAGATAGACGCGAGAATTGACCGGCGGGATAATAGCAAACGTTCAGAAAGTTATTGTGGCAAATAGCGCGAATCTAAACATAAATAACCAAAAAAATGGCGCATAAGCGCCATTTAATCTTGATTACTGGTCTATTTTCAGACTTATGCCCGATCAACGCTAAACGCCAGCACTTCAGACAGCGTCTCTGCCCCTAGCGCCAGCATAACCAGACGGTCTACGCCCAGCGCGACGCCGGAACAGTCCGGCAAGCCTGCGGCCAGTGCGTCCAGCAGGTTTTGATCGATGGGCTGTTGTGGCAGGCCGCGCGCCGCGCGCTTACGGTTATCCTGCTCAAAACGCTGCTGCTGCTCACGGGCGTCGGTCAGCTCATGGAAACCGTTCGCCAGTTCCATGCCCTTGAAGTAGACCTCAAAACGCTCGGCAACACGGTGATCTTCCGCGCTAATCTGCGCCAGCGATGCCTGGCTTGCCGGGAAGTGATAGACAAACGTCGGGCGCTCTTTACCGATATGCGGCTCAACACCGAAAGTGAACAGCATTTGCAGCAGCGTATCGCGGTCTTCTTCGGTATCCGCGATGTTGCTCAAATCGAGCTTCGCCGCCACTTCACGCAGCTGCGTTTTGTCTGCCGACAGCGGGTCGATTTCCAGATAACGCTGGAAAGCCTGTTGATAGGAGAGGCTCTCCGCCGGTTGGCACTCCAGCACTTGCTGTAACAGGTCATCGACTTCGTTGATCAGACGATACATATCAAAGTGCGGGCGATACCACTCCAGCATGGTGAACTCTGGATTATGGTGGCGTCCCATTTCTTCGTTGCGAAAGCTACGGCACAACTGGAACACCGGGCCACACCCTGCCGCCAGCAAGCGTTTCATGTGGTATTCAGGGCTGGTCATCAGATACAGGTTCATTCCCTCGGAATGACCGGGACCGACGAAGCGAGTTTCAAACGGGACCATATGTACGTCAGTCACCGTCGCCTGGCTCATGCAGGGCGTTTCCACCTCTAGTACGCCGCGATCGGCAAAGAAACGACGAATCTCCGCCATCAGAGCCGCGCGTTTTAACAGATTAGGGATGGATGCGCTCGGCTGCCAGGTTGCCGTCTCGCTCATGGTTTTTTCTCCGATTTCAAACAAGGGCACGAAGTCTACTCGCAAGCGGCAAATGACACAAATTTTGCCCAGTAATTTCACCTACGCCGCAGGCGAACATTTTTTTATGTAATTCCACAACGTAGTTAATCAACTACAGTGATAAATAAACCGCACAGAACGACAAAAAAATCGAACACATCAAATTTCCTTAACCGGCGTGCGGGTATACTGATTTACCCATAAAGGAGCAGTGGATACGCTTTTACTACAGGCGCGTAATCTCCCCGCGTAGCCCGTGGTGAAATAACAAAAATCTGGAGGAATGTCGTGCAAACCTTTCAAGCCGATCTTGCCATTATAGGCGCAGGCGGAGCTGGATTACGCGCTGCTATCGCAGCTGCCCAGGCTAATCCGAAAGCCAAAATCGCTTTGATCTCAAAAGTTTATCCTATGCGCAGCCATACGGTTGCCGCTGAAGGTGGCTCCGCCGCCGTCGCACAGGACCATGATAGCTTCGAATACCATTTTCACGACACCGTCGCCGGTGGCGACTGGCTTTGCGAGCAGGATGTCGTCGATTACTTTGTTCACCACTGCCCCACAGAAATGACCCAGCTTGAGCAGTGGGGTTGCCCGTGGAGCCGCCGCCCAGATGGCAGCGTCAACGTGCGACGCTTCGGGGGGATGAAAATAGAACGAACCTGGTTCGCCGCCGATAAAACCGGCTTCCACATGCTGCATACCCTGTTCCAGACCTCCTTACAGTTCCCACAAATCCAACGCTTTGATGAACACTTCGTCCTCGACATTTTGGTGGATGACGGGCAGGCCCGTGGCCTGGTCGCCATGAACATGATGGAAGGGCAACTGGTGCAAATCCGCGCTAACGCGGTAGTGATGGCAACCGGCGGCGCAGGCCGTGTGTATCGCTACAACACGAACGGCGGCATTGTCACCGGCGACGGGATGGGCATGGCGCTGAGCCACGGCGTTCCGCTGCGCGATATGGAATTTGTACAGTATCACCCAACCGGCTTGCCTGGCTCCGGCATCCTGATGACCGAAGGCTGTCGTGGCGAAGGCGGTATTCTGGTTAACAAAGATGGCTACCGTTATCTGCAAGATTACGGCATGGGGCCAGAAACCCCGCTTGGCGAGCCGAAAAACAAATACATGGAGTTGGGCCCGCGCGACAAAGTGTCTCAGGCCTTCTGGCATGAATGGCGCAAAGGCAACACCATCTCCACGCCGCGCGGCGATGTGGTTTACCTTGATCTGCGCCACCTCGGCGAGAAAAAACTGCTGGAGCGCCTGCCGTTTATCTGCGAGCTGGCGAAGGCTTACGTCGGCGTAGACCCAGTGAAAGAGCCGATCCCAGTACGCCCAACCGCGCACTACACTATGGGCGGTATCGAAACCGACCAGCAGTGTGAAACGCGTATTAAAGGGCTGTTCGCCGTCGGTGAATGTTCCTCCGTTGGCCTGCACGGCGCAAACCGTCTGGGTTCCAACTCGCTGGCCGAACTGGTGGTCTTTGGTCGTATGGCCGGTGAGCAAGCAACAGCGCGCGCCGCAACCGTAGGCGAAGCCAACGGCAGCGCGCTGGACGCGCAGGTTAACGATATCGAAAACCGCCTGAAATCGCTGGTTAACCAG
>JBOFJM010000088.1:0-2808 GCA_051656825.1 Kluyvera sp. | reverse complement strand
CATCGCGATGATTGGGCCACCCAGGGTTTCAATCATACCGAGGATGCTTGGGTTCAGGGTTGCCACAATCCAGGTGGTAACCAGCATGAACAGCGCAGTGATTTTGTTCAGTTTGTTGATTTCGATGGATTTTCCTTTGCTACGCAGAGACTTAATTACCATCCCGTTGAAGCCTTCACGTGCGCCCAGGTAGTGACCGAGGAAGGATTTGGTGATGGCAATAATCGCAATGATCGGTGCCATCCAGGCGATGACCGGTGCGTTAAAGTGGTTTGCCAGGTAAGACAGAATAGAGATGTTCTGTGCTTTCGCCGCCGCCAGGTCTGCCGGAGTCAGGCTCAGTACGCAGCTGAAGACGAAGAACATTACGGTCAGCACCATCATGATGTGAGCGCGTGCCAGAATGGAGGAACATTTTTTCTCTGCACCCTGACCGTACTCTTCACGCTTCGCTACCGCGAAGGAGGAGATGATCGGTGAGTGGTTGAAAGAGAACACCATTACCGGGATGGCCAGCCACAGGGTCATCCACAGGCCGTTGCCGGTAGACGCCGCGCTGCTGAAGGACAGCGTTTCCAGAGCCGCACCGCTCCACTGTGGGATCAGGTACAGAGCCAGAACCATCAGAGCCGCTACAAATGGGAACACCAGAATGCTCATCGCTTTTACGATCATCTGCTCACCAAAGCGAACGATGGTCATCATGCCCACGATCAGAATCAGGGACAGGATAGCGCGCGGAGGCGGTGTGATGTGCATCTGGTGAGACAGGAAGCTTTCAACAGTGTTGGTGATAGCGACGCTGTAAACCAGCAGAATAGGGTAAATCGCGAAGAAGTAGAGCAGGGTAATCAGTTTACCTGCGCCAACGCCGAAGTGTTCTTCAACGACTTCTGTGATGTCTTCGCCTGGGTTTTTACCAGACAGCACGAAGCGAGTCAGACCACGGTGTGCAAAGAAGGTCATTGGGAAGGCAAGGATTGCCATGATGATAAGCGGAATCATACCGCCGACACCGGCGTTAATCGGCAGGAACAGTACGCCTGCACCGATTGCGGTGCCGTAAAGCCCCAGCATCCACATGGTGTCTGTTTTACGCCATCCGCTAGCAGATTCTGCTGCCGCTGCAATGGTGCTGGTTTGGGTGTTTTCCATTCTGTATCTCCTGGAGGAAGGGAAAAAGCTAATTTTTATTCAAATAAAGTTAAAATAATGATAAAAACAATATGAAATTTTATGAGTGGCGGTTTTTTTGTGATTTTTACCCGGCACAATTTTTAACGAGCGCAAAGATACATTTAACTTGAGAATGTATCAGTGATCATGATCGCAAATGTAATAATCCACTTTTATTATGTGGATTCTCAGGTCTTTACCCTGTAATACTATTTTCTATTAAAATTTATGGTCGCCAAGGCTGGCATTTGCAGTATGTGTGATAAATGCGATGTGGGGTAAATGCGATGTTTTTGCTGGTAAAAATGCTAAAAATGGCGTTTTCCAATGGTTAATCATATCTATTTGTAATAATTTGCGGTCGTATCTTATACGCAAACGATTGGCTTGTGGAAGACAAAAATAAAAAGCAGAGGCGGATAAAAGAAAAAACCGGCGAAAAGTTCGCCGGTTGGGGAGAGGGATGCGCAACGAATAACCGTCAGGCGCAAATTTCGTAGCAAGGAATGTAGGCTGAACCCGGAAGTTTCATACGATGCTGGGCGACGAAGCCCTGGAGCAGTTCGTCCATACGGCGCATCATCTCTTTATCGCCGTGGATTTTGTACGGCCCGTGTTCTTCAATGGCGCGGATGCCCACTTCTTTAACGTTACCAGCCACGATGCCAGAGAAGGCACGACGCAGGTCAGCGGCTAATACTTCAACGGGCTGATCTGGATACAGTTTCAGGTTCGCCATATTTTCATGCGTCGGTTCGAACGGCATTTGCAGATCCGGCGCGATGCGAATTGACCAGTTAAAGCTGTAAGCATCGCCGGTATCGCGACGGTTTTCTTTCACCAGCGGCATCGCTTTTTTCATCTGCCGCGCCACTTCCGCTTCATCGTCGATGATGATTTTGTAATGACGGCGCGCGCCTTCGCCCAGCGTATGCACCACAAACTCGTCCAGTACGCGGAAGTAGTCTGCGCTCTCTTTCGGGCCGGTAAGGATGAGCGGCAGCACCTGGTCTTTATTCGCTGGGTTCATCAGAATCCCCAGCAGATAAAGCAGTTCTTCCGCCGTACCCACGCCGCCAGGGAAGATGATTATCCCGTGCGCGATACGGACGAACGCTTCAAGACGTTTTTCGATATCCGGCATGATAATCAGCTCGTTCACCAGCGGGTTAGGCGGCTCGGCGGCAATGATGGATGGCTCGGTCATGCCGATAAAGCGCCCTTCTTTATAACGCTGCTGTGCGTGACCGACCGCCGCACCTTTCATCGGTGCTTCCATCGCGCCTGGCCCGCAGCCGGTGCAGATATTCAGCTCGCGCAGGCCAAGCTGGTTACCGACGCGACGAGCGTACAGGTATTCATTTTCATTAATAGAGTGACCGCCCCAGCACACAACCATGCTCGGCGCCTCGCCAACGTCCAGCGCACGGGCGTTACGCAAGATGGAAAACACCAGGTTGGTAATGTGCGTTGAGCTTTCTAAATCCAGGCTTGGATAGCGGACAGTGTTATGGATGTGCCCGTAAACAAACAGGATATCGCGCAGTACGGCAAACAGGTTGGCCTGCAAAGAACGGATGATGCGACCATCAACGAACGCCTCTTCCGGCGGGTTGATAAGCTCCAGTTTGA
>JBOFJM010000087.1:0-2146 GCA_051656825.1 Kluyvera sp. | reverse complement strand
TCAGGGAAGTCAACGTAGCCAAGACAATCACTCATCATCACCAGCCGACGGTCTGTTTTCAGGCGATACAGAATATCGAACACTTCCGGGCGCAGGGTGATGCCGCTCTGTTTGGCAACTTCGGCGAAAGTGTCCTGATAATACATCATCGCGCCGACAACGCCGGGTTCGCGGTGGTGCAGCCCACGCATGGCGCTAAAGGCGTGGGTAAAGTGGTTCAGCCCAGCGTCAATGGCTTGTGTAATTTCATCAAAGGTGGCATCCGTATGACCTGCGGAAATGGTGATGCCCGATTGATGAAGATGGCGAATTAACGTCAGTGCCCCCGGTAACTCAGGAGCCAGCGTCATCAACCGAACCTGCTGACGCGCGGCACGTTGATAGCGCTCGAAGCCCTCGATACTCGGCGATTGCACACTGTCGAGGCGCTGCATCCCGATGAATTTCGGGTTGATATAGGGGCCTTCCATATGAATCCCCACGGCCTCAGCGCCATCTTCTGGCGTGGCATCGGCAATCCATTCGGCGGCGGTGGCCAGGCTATCCAGCAAGAATTCATCCGGCTGGGTGGCAGACGTCGCCAGCCAGGCGGTAACACCGGCGTTCACTAAATCCTGGCTCATGGCACGTAAAGAATTTCGCTCGCCTTTCCAGGCAAAGGAACCGCGCCCCCAGCCGTGGACGTGGATATCGACAAAACCCGGCATCAGCATCGCATCACCATAATCGATAACGCGGCCGCGCGGCGTATCGTCAAGGCCAACAATCTTGCCCTGCTCAACGTGCAGATAGCCGGACTGAATACCGTCCGGCGTCACGATGCGCTGGCTGGCGAAAGAGAGCAGCGCATCAGCCATGATTATCCCCCAGCACGCGCGCGGCAGTCTCCAGGGCGATGGTCGAACACAGACCGGTGTAGTGGGCCGGGTCAATTAACGCCTCGATTTCGGCATCGTTAAAGTGCTGGCGAATGATCGGATCGTTACGCAGCACCTCGGCGTAGGGAGTTCCCTCATGGGTACTGCGCATCGCCAAATGATAAACGCGCTCGTGTGCGGCATCTTTCCCCAGTTTCTCCACCAACTGCATCATAATTTTTTCGCTGTTGATAAGCCCGTGGGTGAGGTGAACATTGTGCTGCATACGTTCAGCATTAATGACCAACGTGCGGGTCAACTCCTCGGCGCGCATGACGATTTCTGCAATACACTCCATGCTCTCTTGAATATTGCCGTCGAAAATAAAGTAGGCCGAGCTGTCTGCTTCAAACGGGCGTGGGCTTACGTACAGGCTGGATGTCAGCACGGAGTAGAGTTTTTGCGCATTGCCGATAATGCCTTTCGCCAGTTTAGGGTTCACTTTCTGCGGCATGGTGCTACTGCCGACAGTGCCTTTGGTAAAGGCTTCGGAAACCTCGGCAAACTCTTCGCTGGAGGTCTGATAAACCTCTTCTGCAATTTTGTGCAACGTGGTGGCCAGCAGACATAAATTGCTGATGTATTCGGTGCGATAGACGCGAGAGTTACGCGACGGAATCGCCATTGCGCGCATCCCCAGTTTTTGGGCGACGCTCTCTTGTACCTGTCGCCCCGTTTCGCCGGTGGCGTGGAATGCGCCAACCGCACCGCCCATCATGACGGTAAACACGCGTTTCTCCGCTTCCTGCATCCGCTCCTGTGCGCTGAGTAATTCATCAATCCATACGGCGGCTTTATAGCCCCAGGTAATAGGCAGCGCGTGCTTGCCGTGAGTGCGCCCGGCCATCAGCGTAGCGTGATGCCGCTTCGCCATCTGCGCCAGATTACGCAAGATATCGCTGACGAAACCCTGCATCAGGACGTTAAATTGCTTCGCCAGGTACAATTGTGCGGTTTGCTGAATATTCTGTGTTGTCACGCCATAGTGCACATATTTACCGCTTTCACTGTCGCAGGCTTTTACCAGCACTTTGATAACAGGCACAAAACCGTGGCCAATTTCGCGCAGCAGGCGCTCCATTTCAGCTAAATCGATACGGTCAACCTGGCAGTTAGCAGCGATATTTTGCGCCGCGCTAGCCGGGATCATTCCATGTTCGGCCTGAGCCAGCGCCAGCGCCGCTTCAACATCCAACCACGATTGCACTCGCGCCTGCTGGCTAAGCAGC
>JBOFJM010000086.1:0-1873 GCA_051656825.1 Kluyvera sp. | reverse complement strand
CAGAATATTTTCCGGGAAAAAAGCCTGATTCTGTGTACCAATTTTCATCTGTTCATTCCTTTGATTAAAACGTGACGCCCATTTTGATGCTCTGTTCCGGGTGACGGTCAACGTACTGCATGTAGCTTTCCGGGCTACTGGCGAAGCTCACTACGGGGTCTATCAGCGCGTCACAATCGAGATAACCGTTCATCAGTAATTCCCAGCAGGTTTCTTCAATACGCTTGCGGCTCCAGCGCGGATAGTCTGGGTTCGGTTCGCTACAGGCGCGGGAGAAGACGATTTTGGCGTTGTTAAAATGCGCTTCGCGACCGAGGTTGAAGCCTTCGGCAAACGGTTTGGCGAAGGCGACGTAGGAGATAGTGCCGCCGTAGGCCAGGCCGCGCAGCGCCGATTGCAGCGCGTCGGCATAGCCGCTGGTTTCGATTATCACATCGGCGCCCTGCTTGCCGGTCAGCGTTTTAATCTCTTTACCGACATCGCTGCCGATTGGGTTAAGACAAAAATCCGCGCCGTGGCGACGGGCGATATCGCAACGGTGGGCTATCGGGTCAACGCCAATCACTACCGACGCCCCCGCTTTTTTCGCCAACTGCACCGCAATTTGACCAATCGCCCCTAAACCGATAATGACCACAAAATCACCAACGCGAACGTTAGCATCGCGCACGCCGCTCATCGCAAACTGCGCGGGGTCATAGCACACTGCGTTCTTCCAGCTACTGCCTTGCGGCATCTTGCGCAGCTTGTAGTTATCCACGGCGTTAATAATGACCGTTTCCGACAATGGGCCATAACCACAGACGCTATCGCCGACGGCGTAGTCGGTAACGCTATCACCGCACTCAATAATGTCGCCCACCACCATGTTGCCAAGCTGGAATTTACCGAACTCAATACCGCGCGGCGCATCGTCCGGGCGCGGCGAAAACATCTGCCAGTCGGCGTTAAACTCTTCATCAATAAACGGGCTGGCAGCGCGAAAATCGACCACTTCAGTGCCGTGTTTCGGCGCGCCGTAGCGCACGCGAATCTTCACTTCATGAGCTAACACTGCGCGATCTTCATATTCCACCAGCGCCGCGACGCGCGGTTCTGTAGCCACTAACATTTTCATTTACAACTCCTTGATTAAACTGGCCGCCTTAGCCCTTCACGCCACCTGCGGTCAAACCACTTTTAATAAAACGTTCGGAAAGCGCGTACATAATGACGACAGGCAGCGCCGTCACCAGCGACGCGGCCATCATGCGTCCCCAGATATAGTCCGGCGTACTGAACAGTGCGTTCAGGCCAACCGGCAGGGTGAAATTGCTGGCGCTGGAGAGGAAAATTGACGCAAACAGATAGTCATTCCACGCCACCATAAAGCAGTAAACAAACACCGAAACCAGCCCCGATATCGCCAGCGGAACGGTGATGCGAAAGATAATTTGCAGGCGGTTGAGGCCATCCATCATCGCCGCTTCTTCAATCTCATCCGGGATGGTGTCGAAATAGCTTTTCAGCATGAACACGGCGGTTGGCAGTGTTTGCGTAACCATCGTGATGATGAGCGCCATCTCGGTGTCATAGATGCCAAGCGCAGTAATTATTTTGAACAGCGGAACCACCAGCAAAATGCCGGAGAACATATACACCGTGTAGAAACTGGCATTGATGGTCATCCGCCCTTTAAAGCGCAGGCGCGAGAGTGCATAAGCCCCCAGCACACCGAGGAACACCGCCACTACGGAAGAGACGACCGACACCACCAGGCTGTTGCGGAAATAGTCCACAAAGGGAAAGATCACCGGGTTAAAGATGTCAACGTAGTGCTCCAGCGTCCAATCCTGCGGGAGTAGCGTCGGGTGCAGCGAAATGGCCTCTTTCG
>JBOFJM010000085.1:0-4574 GCA_051656825.1 Kluyvera sp. | reverse complement strand
GCCCGCGATTAACTATTTCCCACTGCCGCTCTGGCGGCGGTTGCTCGACAGAGTGCTACGTGAAGAAGGTAGCAGCTTGCTGGGCTATGGCGATGCAGCGGGGGAGTGGCCGCTACGTGTGGCGATCGCCCGCCATCTGGCGCTGTCGCGCGGTATTGATTGTGATGCACGGCAAATTGTCGTCACCGAAGGGGCGTTGGAAGGGGTCAACCTGTGTACGCAGTTGTTGAGTGAACCGGGGCAAACCGCATGGGTGGAAGAACCGGGGTATTTTGGCGCTAAGAGCGCGTTTCTTGCCGCAGGCCTGCGGCTGGTTGGCGTGCCGGTTGATGAGGAAGGAATGCGCATCGCCAATGATTTACCGCCGCCGACGCTGATTTTTACCTCACCATCGCACCAGTATCCTACCGGTAGTGTGCTGAGTGCGACACGCCGCCTGGCCTTGCTGGAATACGCACGCCAGCACGGGGCATGGATAGTGGAAGACGATTATGACAGTGAGTTTCGTTTCAGCGGCGAGCCTATCCCCGCGATGCGCGGCATGGTGGATAACGCGCCGGTGGTGTATTTAGGGACGTTCAGCAAGACGCTATTTCCGTCGCTGCGGATTGGTTTTATGGTGCTGCCGCCGAGGCTTGTTGAAGCGGCGCAGCCGGTGATTCGCGCATTATTACGCGGCGGGCATCGGGGGGAACAGCGTGCGTTAGCGCGGTTTATAGAGGAAGGTCATTACGCCAGGCATCTGGCGGCAATGTGCCGGTTGTACCGTAAACGGCAGGCGCAGCTGCATGAGGCGTTGGCACAGGAGCTTACCGTACCGCATCATGTGATGGCGGGAGAGGGGGGCTTGCATTTAACGGTGTCGATTGATGGCATTGATGATGTTGCGCTGGTGCGCCAGGCGCGCGCGCATCACATGGCTCCTAGTGCCTTGAGCACATTTTATCTTAATCAACAGCAGGCGTGTTCGGGGCTGGTATTGGGCTATGGTAATACGTCCGCATCACAGTTTGTGACGGCAATACGGACGTTACAGCGGCTTATTGCGCCGCTTCAGCGCGGGCAAGCGTAAAGACGTCGTAGAACGACAGTTCGCCTTTGGTCGAGACCATTTTTTGCAACTGCGTTTTGTATTGTCCATCCACGCGATTCGAATGCAGGATCCGTTCAATTAGTTGCGGTGGCACAAAGCGGGTGTTGTACCATTCGCCGTTGTAGCAAACGCGAAAATCCAGCACATCGATATCTTCGTAGCGATAGCGCGGGTAGACGTCAAAGAAGAAGAAACCGTTCAACAGCGCAAACAGAAGCCACAGCAGCCATACCGAGTCTGCCAATGTTTCTGAGCGCATCATCACCACCAGAGTGGCGAGGAACGCAAGATACATGGCGATAAACAGGCCAGGATGGTTGCGGATAAAACTGATACTAAAGCGCGGCCGATTGTCGCGCTTTTCCGTGGAGTTTAATTCATCAATAGTTTGCGTAAGTAGGCGCTGGATCTCTGACATCTTATGCTCGGCAACAGGAGGCGGATTGATCTATTGTATGTTGCGATAATCCATACAAAAAGTAACAGATCGGTTGCAAAAAAGCATAACAGTTAGCAAGTGTTATCAGCGCACCATTTTGATAATTTTAGCCGGATTCCCCCCCACAACCGCATTGGCGGGGACATCTTTAACCACCACCGCGCCGGAAGCAATCACCGCGTTATCGCCAATCGTCACGCCTGGGTTAATAATCGCTCGCCCGCCAATCCACACGTTATTGCCAATGGTGACGGGTTTACCATATTCCAGGCCACTATTACGTTCATCGGGATCTAATGGATGAGTGGCGGTATAGATATGTACACCGGGAGCCAGCATACAATTTTCGCCGATATTAATCGGGCAAACATCGAGCATCACGCAGTCAAAATTCGCGTAGAAATTCGTACCCAAGTGGATGTTATAGCCATAGTCGCAGCGAAATGTCGGCTCAATATAGGCATCATCGCCTTGGCCTAATAGCTCGCGAAGCAGGGCTTTGCGTTCCGCTTTATCATCCGGAGCTGAGTGGTTATAGCGATGGATAAGCTGCCTGGCGCGTATCCGGTCTTGTCTTAATGTATCGTCGCCTGGGCGATATAATTCGCCAGCGATCATTTTGCGTTTTTCTTCACTCATGGGAGCCTCCCTGTATTGGAAGCTATCACCATAAAAGGCTATTGATGTATTGGGAACGTTCCCTAATCATCGATGTGATAATAATCACAGATATAGGCCAAACGAAGGGCTTTTGAGCGCCGATAAAAGAATATACACAAAATCACTCATATTGCATCAAGGCGGCCCCCCATGAACTTACACAAGTTAATGGTTCGAGTTAAAGGGCAAAGCCAACTTGAAGGATGAAATGTATAAAACTTAACGGATATACTTCCAGACAGTTGAAGGGATTTTGTCGTACAATTTATTCATAGTCAATTCCGCCAGACGATGGTCGGCTGCTGAGTAAAATACCGCCAGCTCATTATCAGACAGTTCATATTTATTTTTTTCAATTACACGTTCCAGTGTATCAATTGTCTGGCAGCGTCTTAGACGCATCAAATAATCAGTTTTAGTTAATGGTTTATCTGACATAATTCACCCATTGATTGTAATATTTTTAACAAGAGAGGCTAACAGGGTTAGCGCGGCTAGCATTGACGAAACAGCGAAAGAGTTTGTTCCCTGACTTGCGCCATTTTTGCAGGTCGTTGCTATTAATGCCGTAGTTACTGAACAGCATGAAAGTATCATCCAGATATTCGTCAATCTGTGCAATCAGTTTATTATCTTCGTCGTACTTAATTTTATAATTAAGCGCGAAAGTTGCAATATGCTCTATCAACTCATTAAGCTGTAGATTGACTGCTGCGGTTGGGTCATTAACCCAGCCATGGTTACTTTCTTCAAGCGTGGCAAGACAATCATGGTACAGGGTTTCACAGAGAAATTTAAGCTGTGCGATATCATGTCTTTTTGGTGAGTATTCGTCCATAACACA
The DNA here is from genome assembly GCA_051656825.1 of Kluyvera sp. Lineage (GTDB taxonomy): Bacteria > Pseudomonadota > Gammaproteobacteria > Enterobacterales > Enterobacteriaceae > Kluyvera. The sequence continues at coordinate 1,538 of JBOFJM010000085.1, read as the reverse complement.
TCCCCCTGATCGTAGTGCAAACATCGAGTAACAAATACCGTTGCGGGATGGGTACTACTGGCTAACCAGAAACATGCCAATGTTCCTGCTCTGCCATAACTATAATCTACTCTGGAAAAGATTTCACCGCGCTATTACGAAAAATTACAATTAAATCTCAGAAGCTTAATTTTTTTAAGACCTCACCCAGAAGTCTGAACATTAAAAGCTAAGATACTGTTTCGCATAAGAAGAGCTTATGCTTTGGTGAGGCTCATTAACTTAGACATGCTAAAGGTCGGCCATGAAGCACCTCATTTTCATGGGAATATTCTTAAAATACTTAAGTCAAAGTGAAATAAGAAGATTATTCGGAATAAATTAAAGATAAATCTCAAATTCGGTTTCCGGCAAGCATTGTTATTTTAAATATGACATGCAAAAGCAATACCCTGCCATTTATCTCTGATTAAAAAACAGGCTAAAAGTAATTATTGGGCTGATTTAAGACAAAAAAAAGGGCCGCTTGCGCGGCCCTGAGATGGCATTACTTTAGTGATGCTCAACCTTATGGCTGTGCTCAAGGTCTTCGTTCTTACGGCTGAAGCGACGACGCACGACCACGAAGAACACCGGCACGAAGAAGATAGCCAGGACGGTTGCGGTCACCATCCCGCCCATAACACCCGTACCAACGGCGTTCTGTGCACCGGAGCCTGCACCGGTACTGATAACCAGCGGCATTACCCCGAGGATAAAGGCCAGAGAGGTCATCAGGATTGGGCGCAGACGCATACGAACTGCGTCGAGCGTGGCTTCAATCAGGCCTTTGCCTTCTTTATCCATCAAGTCTTTGGCGAATTCGACAATCAATATTGCGTTCTTCGCCGACAGACCGATGGTGGTCAGCAGACCTACCTGGAAGTAAACGTCGTTCGTCAGACCGCGCAGCGAAGCCGCCAGCAGTGCGCCGACAACCCCCAGCGGAACGACCAGCATGACCGAGAACGGAATCGACCAGCTTTCATACAACGCCGCCAGACACAGGAACACGACAATCAGTGAAATCGCGTACAGGGCAGGGGCTTGGTTACCGGACAGACGTTCCTGGTAGGACATCCCCGTCCAGTCGTAGCCGATACCCGCAGGCAGTTTGCCCGACAGCTCTTCCATCAGGTTCATCGCTTCACCGGTACTTTTACCCGGTGCAGCCTGGCCCAGAATTTCCATTGATGGCAGACCGTTGTAACGCTCCAGACGCGGTGAGCCGTATTCCCAGCGCGAGGTAGAGAATGCCGAGAACGGCACCATCTGGCCTTCGCTACCGCGAACATACCACTTACCGATATCTTCCGGCAGCATACGGTATGGCGCTTCGGACATCAGGTACACTTTCTTCACACGACCACGGTCGATGAAGTCGTTGACGTAGCTACCGCCCCAGGCCGCGCCCAGCGTGGTGTTGATGTCGCTAATGGAAACGCCCAGCGCCTGTGCTTTTTCCTGGTCGATATCAATTTTGAACTGCGGCGTATCTTCCAGACCGTTTGGACGCACGC
>JBOFJM010000084.1:0-6779 GCA_051656825.1 Kluyvera sp. | reverse complement strand
CTAATCAGGCGATGGATGACCGCTTCCGCACGTTGGTGGGAGAGGATTATCAAAAGTTTGTCGATACCGCGAATATTTATATCTATCAAGATGATATCGATAATGTTGGTGCGACCGTAGTGTCGATGTGGGTACGTGGCGCGGCGAATAGCCGCACGGCTATTATTATGTATACCGCCAATAATATCTGGGCGGCGCGCGTGGAACCGGACGCGTCCGGCAAACTTCGGTTCTCGTATTTCAGCACTCAGGGTAATGATGTGACCAAAATGCCACGCACCCTGGCGGGCTGGAAATTGCGTTATCTCGACCAATAAAAAACGCCCGGAATCGGGCGGTTAGGCTGGTGAAGAAGGGTTGCCGGATGGCGCTTCGCTTATCCGGCCTACCCGCCACGCGCGATTGTAGACCGGATAAGCATCGCGCCATCCGGCATTATCCCTTACGCCAGTGTTCCCACCACGTTCAGGTCGGCATCGTCCGGCACTTCATTGTACGAAAGCACATGCAGCCCGCTGGCAAACAGGCGGCCATAACGCGAGATAACCGGGCGTAGCTGTGGCGTCACCAGCAGCAGCGGCGGCAGGCTCTTGGCCTTCATTTGCTCGTAAATCATCGGCATTGTGTTTTGTAGCTGCGTCAGAATGTTCGGGTCAACCGGGAAGCTGTCGAGCGCCACTTTACCCGCCTGTTGCGCTTGGCTCAGCGCGCCCAGCAGCATGTTTTCAAGCTGGTTATCAATGGTGTACGCCGCAAGCTGTGGCCTGTCGCCGTTGATGTTATGCACAATTGCGCGGCGCAGCGCATAGCGCACGTCAGAGGTCAGCAGCACCGGATCTTTAGTGACCGCCGAGCTTTCCAGCAGTGTGGAGGCAATCGTGACAATATCTTTTAGCGACACTTGCTCCAGCAGCAGTTGGCGGTACACGCGCAGTAACTGAGTGAAGTTGAGCGCGGCATTTAAATCTTCCGCCAGCTTCGGCGCCTGAAGCGCCAGGCGGGCGTGCAGGTGCGTAATATCATCGTAGTTGAACAAATCCGGCAGGTGCTCGCGCGCCACTTTGTTGACGTGAGTTGCCACTACGCTGGCGCAGTCCACCACCTGATAGCCAAGATTGAGCGCTTTGGCCTTCTGTTCTGGGTCAATCCACACGATAGCCATGCCGTAGGCCGGGTCGGTGTCCAGCACGCCGTCAATTTCGCCGTACAGTTCAGTACCCGGAATCGCCATCAGCTTTTCCGCATTTACCTCACCCAGCGCGGTACGAATACCGTTGATGTGTATCGCATACTGCGCGGGCTTGAGGCGGAAGTTCTCGCGAATGCGAATCTCCGGCAGCAGCACGCCGCAAAGCTCTGAGATAACCTGCCGTACCCCGCGTACGCGCAGCGACAGCGGGCTACCTTTGGCTTCATCAACCATCGTCACCAGTTTATAACCGAGGTTCAGGCCAATCGGCTCAACCAGCGGAATGCTGTCCCAGGTAATCGCGGGGTTGGTTTCTGGCGCCAACGCGTCGTTGATGGCCTCCATGTCCGTTTCTTGCGGCGCAGGCTGTACCGCTTTGCTTTGTCGCCAGGCGGCAAACAGCAGCAGGGCGGTAAAGCTCAGGAAGGCGATGTGCGGCATCCCTGGAACAATCGCAAGGATGAACATCACGAACGCAGCGGTATACAAAACCTTTGGCTTAGAGAGCAACTGCGTTTTGATTTCATCACTAACGTCGTTGCCCTCGCTGACGCGGGTCACGATGATAGCGGCGGCGGTTGCCAGCAGCAGGGATGGGATCTGTGCGACCAGACCATCACCGATGGTCAGCAGAACGTACTGACGGAACGCGTGGCTGGCATCCAGATCGTATTTGAAAATACCGATACAGATACCGCCTATCACGTTGATGATAAGCACCATGATCCCGGCGACGGCATCACCACGCACAAACTTCGACGCACCATCCATCGCACCGTAGAAGTCAGCCTCTTTTGCCACTTCCTGACGACGGGTTCGCGCCTGTTGCTGGTTGATAAGCCCGGCGTTCAGGTCGGCATCGATAGCCATCTGTTTGCCTGGCAATGCATCCAACGTAAAGCGCGCGGAAACTTCGGAAATACGCTCCGCACCTTTGGTGACCACCACAAAGTTGATGATCATCAGGATGATAAACACCACGAAGCCGACGACGAAGTCGCCGCCAATCACCACCTGACCAAAGGCTTCGATGACCTTACCAGCCGCGCCTTCCCCTTCGTGGCCTTTCAGCAATACCACACGCGTTGAGGCGACGTTCAACGTCAAACGCATCAGGGTGGTTATCAGCAACAGGGTCGGGAAGACAGCAAAGTCCAGTGGACGCTGCATATTCACCGCGACCAGCAGTACGATGACCGCCAGCACGATGTTGAACGTAAACAGGATATCCAGCATCAGCGGCGACAACGGTAGAATAACCATTGCCAGCACGCAGAGAAGCAGGATAGGCACGGCGATTTGCCCCTTGCGGAGTACGCTCAGTGCGTTTTGCATCTTACTGTTCGCCATTCGCTTTTAATACCTCTTTAGGAATGTCTATTTGCCTGTTCAGGCGGGGTTTTTGCTCAGCCCGGCCTTCACGCCAGGATTTCAACTGCATGACATACGTCAGCACGTGAGCGATAGCGCGAAACAGCTGCGCCGGAATTTGTTGATTCACCCGAGTGGTGTAGTAAACCGCACGCGCCAGCGGCGGGAACTCGACCACTTCGACGTTGTGATTCGCACCGACTTCACGGATCCACAGCGCCACGTCGTCGATCCCTTTGGCGACGATATACGGCGCTTCTGCTTTTTGCGGGTCGTACTTCAACGCCACGGCGTAGTGCGTCGGGTTGGTGATAATGACGTCTGCTTCTGGCACGGTGCGGGAGATTTGTCCCATTGCCATCTGGCGTTGTAGCTGGCGAATACGGCCTTTGATTTGCGGGTTACCGTCGTTGTTTTTGTGCTCTTCTTTCACCTCTTGCTTGGTCATGCGCATTTTTTTGGTGAACATAAATTTGCTCAGCGGCACATCCAGCAGGGCGAAAATGACGATAACAGCAACGAAATAGCTGACAACGTGATGAAAAATGCCAAACCCGTGCATAATCGCCTGCCCCAGATACAGCCGTTGCAGGTACAGCAGGTTGTCCATTTCGTCGTGCACCATGTTGTACAGCACCACGAGGATGGTGGCGCACTTCAGCAACATCTTGCCCACTTCGGTGTAGTGGCTGGCAGAAAACATACGCTTTACGCCACTGATTGGGCTGAGCTTTTTAAAGTCTGGCTTCAGCTTGTTGGGCGTAAAAATCCAGCCACCGGGCACCAGGCTTGCAACAATACAGGCGATCGGAATCGGCACCAGGGTGGCGATAAAACGCAGCAGCACCCACAGGTTGAGCATCAAAAACTGGTTGAGGATGTTGGGGTTATCCAAATCCTTTGCCATCTCGCCTACCGCCGCAAAGGATTCACCAATCAACTGGCGGTAATAGGGCAAAAAGGTCGCCATCGTGAAAAAAGAGGCGACCAGACCCACGGCCATAGTTAAATCTTTTGATCGGGGGATATCCCCCTTTTCCCGCGCTTTGCGCAGTTTCCCGGATGTGGGTTTTTCGCTTTTATCTCCGCCGGAGGACATTACTGCACCCTTATGGCGTTGAGTTTCGCCAGAATTTCATTGGTCAGATTGATGTAATGGTCAGGAATGTTGGTGACCAGCATCGAAATACACAGCAGGCCAAACAGCATGCTGATAGGAAAACCGAGCGAAAACAGGTTCAGCGTGGGGGAAACTCGGTTAAGCAGGCCAAAGCCACCCTGCACAATCAGCATCACGAACGTTGTCGGCAGCGCAATCAGCGTGGCGGAAGCCATAATCCAGCCCAGCCCCTGACCAATCAGCTCCAGCGTCGGTTGGTTAATCGCCTGGCCAATCGGCCAGTAGGTGAAGCCCTTAAACAGAATGGTCACCAGCAGCAAATGCCCGTCCATAATGAAAAACAGCAGGGCGCAAAAAACGTAGATAATCTGTGAGATAACCGTGGTCGAGCTACCGTTGACCGGGTCGTTCATCATTGCCATCCCCAGACCCATGTTCATCGACAAGATATGGCCTGCGGTTTGCAGCGCGACAAACACCAGTTGCAGCGCCGTGGCGAAGAGAAATCCCCACAGGATCTGTTCGCCAATCAGCATAATCGTGCGAAAAGATATCAGCTCGTTGAGCACCACATTATTAGGCAGCATCGGCGTGATGATGATAGCCAGCGCCATCGCCGTACCGATTTTGATGCGTCGTGAAAAGACGCGGTTATCCAGCACCGGCACAAACTGTAAGAAGGCGAGAATACGGAAGAAGGGCAGCACCACGGCCATCATTGGCGTCAACAGCGCCTGGATATCGATTCCCATTGTGGCTTAACCGACCAGCGCCGCCGCCTGCTGAAAGAGATGGATGGTAAAATCCACCAACTGCGTCAGCATCCACTTTCCGGCGAAAATCAACACGCCAAGCGTGACCACCAGACGCGGCAAAAAGCTCAGCGTCTGTTCGTTAATCTGCGTGGTGGCCTGGAAAATACTGACGCACAGGCCGACCAACAGGCTGGGGATAATCGCCACGGCGGAAATCAACAGCACCAGGTGAATCCCGGATGCCATGATGTCGCCAGCGGTGTCCATATTCATCATCGCTATAATCCTTGCACGCTGGCGGTGAGCGTACCGACAATCAGCGTCCAGCCATCGCACAGCACAAACAGCATGAGCTTAAACGGCAGCGAGACAATCAGCGGCGACAGCATCATCATCCCCATTGCCATCAGGATACTGGCGACAATCAGGTCGATAACCAGGAACGGGATGTAAATCATAAAGCCAATCTGGAACGCGGTTTTCAGCTCGCTCAGCAGGTAGGCCGGGGTCACGATGGTTAAGTCCTGATCGCGGGCGTCACCTTCGATACCGGCGATAGTCATAATCTGCGACATCGCTTTGTTATTGGTTTGCGCCAGCATGTACTTCTTCAGCGGCGCTTCGGCGTTAACCAGCGCTTGTTTCAGAGTAATTTGGTCGTTCTGGAATGGCTCTACGGCATCGGCGTAAATCGTCGTCCATACCGGGCGCATCACCAACAGCGTCAGCGCCAGCGCAATCCCAGTCAGGATTTTATTGGGCGGACTTTGTTGCAAACCCAATGCCTGGCGCAAAATTGCCAGCACGATGATAAAGCGGGTGAAGCAGGCCATCATCAGCATCATGATTGGCAACAGGCCAAGCAGCGTCATCAGAATCAGGATTTCAATTTTGACGTTGTAATCCTGACCTGCGCCGTTAGCCGTTGCGCTAAAGATAGTGATGTCGCCGTTCGCCGCCAGTACAGGCTGGGCGAACAGCAGGCCGATGAAGAGCAGCAGCGTGACGCCGCTGCGGCAGAGCGAGCGGTTCATCGGGTTAACTCACCCAGTTCTTTGGCGTTAAATTCGATGATGCGCAGACCGTATTTGTCGTTCAGTACCACCACTTCTGCTTTCCCGAATGCAATGCCGTTCACTTTAATATCCAGCGGTTCACCGGCCATTTTATCCAGCTCAATCACCGAGTCGCTGTTCACCGCCATCAGCTCAGCCAGTGAGATATTCACCGAGGAAACTTCCAGCGTTAGCGTCACAGGAATACGGCTAAACAGCGCCATACGATACGCGTCTCTGGCTGTAAATCGAGGCGGATATTGCCTTCAACGGTTTCGTCCTGTGTCATATCGCTGAGGTTCAGGTCGTCCAGATCCAGGGACTGGCTCAGCTCATGTTGCAAATCACTCATATTGCTTCTCGGTTGTCTTGTCATGGATATCGCATAAGAAAAGCTTGCTGCGATCTTCGGCGATAGCGGCTTCAAAAATCTGTTCTTTACCGATAAATACCGGCAAAGGCTCGTTAATCGCGATAGGGATAATGTCCCCTGGTTTTATGTCGGCAACCTGCGCGACGGTTAAATTCAGGCTAGCGAGGCGGCCATTGAGCTTCAGCGGCAGGCTATCGAACAGGCGTTCAATTTGCCCAGGGCTTAAGGTCACGCTTTTTTCAACGGCGCGCTCATTGGCATCCGGCGTACGCAACGCTGCCAACATTTGGTCAACGTGGCGGTTATCGAGTAATACGCTAAAGCTGCCGTGGCTATACCCTTCAAGAGTAAAAGTAATACACCACGCCCACTGGTTAATAACGGTGGAGTGATCCACTTTAATATCCAGTTCTTCACCAAACGTTTCTTTGCAAATGACCAGGGAAGTTAATTCCTGACCTAATTTACTTTTCAGACGTTCTTCGGTTTTGGTGATCGGCATCGACTCATCAGGTTCAATATGATTACTGTCTTTGCTCAGACCATAATAGTCATGAAGAATATTCAGCAATAAAATACGGTCGATAACAAAAGCAATATTCCCGTAAGGCGTTGAGAATATCTGCGTATTCTTATAATGCTGGTCGATAGCAAAAGTCATAGATTCTAACGCGGCGTTAACACGGAGCTTCTTTAAGAAATAGATGCTCAGGCGCGCGTCAAGAATGTCAAAGCTATCGTTCATAAGCTTTGGCAACTTATGCCACGGACGTCCTAGTTTGCTGACGTCAAGTTTCACCAGCTCCGGAAGATTATCCTGCTGATGGATTCTGATTCGATGTGAAGCAGGGTACATAATGATTCCAGTTCGATAGTAATGGCTGGTGGAACAATAACGTGGTTGTTTCAATAGTGA
>JBOFJM010000083.1:0-2866 GCA_051656825.1 Kluyvera sp. | reverse complement strand
TGCAACTCGATACCATGCCTTTGTCGGAAATAACTCATCACCAGCCCCCAGCAGTCGAAATGCCCGAGCACAAATGGCCGTTCCAGTAGTGGCAACTCCCCGCGCGGCTGAATGGTTCGGATATCCCCTTCCGGCCAGCTGGCGATGTGCCATGGTAACAGCGTCGCGTCACACTGGGCCTTATCCAGTTCGCTCGGCTGTGTCGTGGCGTCAGGGTGGCTGTGAACGATGGCGATCACCGTCCCCCAGTCCTCAGCAGCGGCATAATCCTCCGGCGACAGGTGAAAATGCTCGGTCGGTTCTGAGGCCAGATTGCGGCAAGGAATATACCGCTGAACCCGGCTTTTCTGCACCACAACGCCGCAACACTCCCGTGGGTACTCAGCGGCGGCGTGCGCCATGATGGCATCAATGATTTTCTGGCGCATATTAGCTCCTGATTAGTGACGTTCCAGGAAAACCGCCAAACGGCAGCTCGTTGCCGTCGCCAAACCGGAGTTTGCAGGCCGTCAGCGTTCCGTTGCATTCATCCAGAGAGGGATCATCGACGGGGTTGTTGTGCTTATCGAAATAGCGCGTGCCGGCATAATCACAGCCGTCGCCGGAGCGATACTTATTGCGGATGCACCAGGTACACAGCGAATGCAGCTGGCGTGTCGGAATCATCAGGCCCTGCAGGTCCATCGGGCTGGATAGCGTAAATTCCACCACTTCGTTCGTCTCGCCGCTTTTCTCATCGATGTAAAACACCTTCAACTTTTCCTGCGCGGGGTCTGCCGTCGCATTACCGTCAGGAAAATTCTGCGCATCAAGGTATTTGGCCAGCGTGTCATGGATCGTAACCTTTGCCTGCAGCAGGTCGTCATAGGCAAGACATAACGCTGTGATAGAGCTATCGAGGTTAGCAACTGACAGCTTCGGCTGAGCCGAACTACCATCGGTGGAAGCCTCAATGCCTTCAATCTGGCAGGGCCAGGCTGAGTACTCTTCTCCCTGCCACCAGATACTTTTTGCTGGCAGTTTGGTTTCATCGCCGCCGGCAGCGAGAATCTCCTGTTCGGTGTGGGGGATGTTATAGGCGTGGAATCGTAAAATCTCGCCCACGCCAAAAGCGCTCCCGTCGACTTCAAAGAGCCTTACCTCACTGCCGGGTTCCAGCTTCTGATAATCTGCGTTTAAACTCATGGTCTGAATGCCTGTGTGAATGTGGCGGTCAGGGAGAAATTCCCGGCGCCCATTGGGGTGGGTTTGTACTGCTCACAGCGATAAAGCCCCAGCGGTTCCAGCGGTGGTTTCCACTGAAATGCTTTATAGCCTTCATGCTTATCCAGAAAGTCCTTAATACTCTCAATGTAGGCTTCCGTGCCCACAAAATTAAGATCCCACTCCTGCGAGCGAGGATTGATACCATCCCCGCTCACCTGGGTGTAACCCTCGCCAAATTGCGCCTTCCTGATGCGCATATTGACTGTCTGGCTGGGGCTGACGCGTGGACTCCAGGTAAAGGTTTCAAGTGACATTATCGGCTCCCTCTGGTGCTGTTCCAGATCGCTCCGCCTGGACGCAGATCGGCCTGTATTAGTTTGCGATATTGCTGAGTGACATAATTTCCAATATCTTTACCGAACTGTTCAAAACCAGCCGATGATTGAGAACTGGTACTCCCATTGCCATCGATGGTGATATACACCTTCGGCGCTGTGTCACCTCCCGCACCACCACTATTTACAGCTCGCACGCCAAGTGACCCATCCGCAGCCCGGGTTAGCGGCATGATCGCCTCTGGACCTGCCTCCCCCATAACTCCAGCCCCTTTCGCGAATGCGAAGAATGTAGGGTTATCGACAACCTGGCCGCTGTAAGCACTCAAGTCTGATGAGGAATAAACTCCTCCTTTAGCGTTGAGCTGGAAGTTGCTCCCATAATCGGCAATTGCTGTCCCTGAGCTGCCCGCCATACCACCACTGACGCTGCCAAGAACACCTGAACCAACACCCATAATCGAACTCAGGATTGTATTGGTTACGAGCGCCTGTGCTGCCATATCGACGAGGTTTTGAATAATCGACTGAGTAAGCGTGGAGAAAAGATTAATCATCCCTTCTTTGAAGGTCTGCGTTTTAGTCAACAGCCCCGTCAGGACATTAGTGGTACGCTCCCGGGTGGCCTCAACCATACCGATTGCCAGATTGTTGAAGTCACTCTGAGATCGATATAGCTCCAGCGCGGTCTGATACTGAGCATCAGCAGACTCCTTACTACTTTGCTTCATCAGCATTTCGTACTGGTTCTTACTGATGGCATTACCAGCGTAATATGCCTGCAACAGCGATTGTCGCTGCGCCAGCTGATTACGAAGCGCTACAAGCGGGTCTACATCACCACCCAAATCAAGGCGCGGTGCCGAAAGAGCATTAGCCTGGGCCTGTAGGATTTGTCGGGATGTCTCCTGTGAAAGTGTGACACGCGCAGCCATGTACTCTTTTTCAGTAAGCAAGCGTGCATCAAAGAGAGATTTCAGCTCCTGACTGGCTTCCTTTTCCTGATTGATTGCCGAGCGCGCTGGTGAGTACTGCTCAGCAAGTTCTGCGCGTTGCTTCTGGTAATTCTCAGCATTCATCAGCAGCGTGCGCTGCAGGTCCTGCTCACTGGCTCCATTTTTACGGGCGGCTGCGATCAGTTTTTCCTGGCTGGCTTTTTCCTGAAGATCAATTTTTCCAAGGCTGGTTGCATGAGCTTCTTCTATCTCCCTGCGCAACTGAAGGTACTGATTAATCGTTTCCTTCTTGGCCTTTTGAGTATCCTCACCGGTCCACGGAGTAGTGACACCCTCACCGGCCTTTGCCGTCTCCGCAGAAATAGTTTT
>JBOFJM010000082.1:0-7174 GCA_051656825.1 Kluyvera sp. | reverse complement strand
TACCGCGACAAATTATTCACTTTTTCTCGACGCCGCGCGGGCGCCGTATACAACAAAGCCCCGACAAGTCGGGGCTTTGTGACGAACACTATTGCTAAGCGGGGCTTAGAACGGGATATCGTCGTCGAAGTCCATCGGTGGTTCGTTAGATGGCGCTGCCTGCTGTTGCTGCTGCGGGCGAGACTGTGCGCCGCCGCTGAACTGGCTGCCGCCCTGTGGCTGCTGAGGCTGACCCCAACCGCCCTGCTGCTGGCCGCCGCCCATGTTGCCGCCTGCCGGTGCGCCGCCACCCTGACGGCCACCCAGCATCTGCATGGTGCCGCCGACGTTAACAACCACTTCAGTGGTGTATTTTTCAGCGCCGGACTGATCGGTCCATTTGCGGGTACGCAACTGACCTTCGATATAAACCTGAGAGCCTTTACGCAGGTATTCACCCGCCACTTCCGCCAGTTTGCCGAACAGCACAACACGGTGCCACTCGGTCTGCTCTTTCATTTCACCGGTCGCTTTATCACGCCAGGATTCGGAAGTTGCCAGCGTAATGTTGGCTACTGCGCCACCATTCGGCATGTAGCGTACTTCCGGGTCCTGGCCCAGATTACCGACGAGAATCACCTTGTTTACGCCTCTGCTGGCCATGATTGTCTCTCCTGAATACGATTCTTGATTAAGTGTAAACGCGCGAGTGTACCATTTCCAGACGGTATTTTGATAGCCGCGAGGAAGATTCCAGTAAACATCTCACCATGCTGTAATTTTTCACTGACGACAGCGTTTGGCATTCCAATACTGTATATTCATTCAGGTTAAGTTGTGTCATAATTAGCCGTTTCTGCCGTTTGTCGTTCGCACAAACTAGGCAATCCGTGTATCTACCTACCGGGAAAGGTGAATGGATAAGATCGAAGTTCGGGGCGCCCGCACCCATAATCTCAAAAACATCAACCTCGTCATCCCTCGCGACAAACTGATCGTCGTGACCGGGCTGTCCGGGTCTGGCAAATCCTCATTGGCTTTCGACACGCTCTACGCCGAGGGGCAGCGTCGCTATGTAGAGTCGCTTTCTGCTTACGCGCGCCAGTTCCTGTCGCTGATGGAGAAGCCGGACGTCGATCATATTGAAGGGCTGTCGCCTGCGATTTCTATTGAGCAGAAGTCAACCTCGCATAATCCGCGTTCAACGGTAGGCACTATTACCGAAATTCACGACTATCTGCGTCTGCTGTACGCGCGCGTTGGCGAACCGCGCTGCCCGGACCACGACGTGCCGCTGGCGGCGCAAACCGTCAGCCAGATGGTCGATAACGTGTTGTCGCAGCCGGAAGGCAAACGCCTGATGCTGCTTGCGCCTATCATTAAAGAACGTAAAGGCGAGCACACCAAAACGCTGGAAAACCTGGCAAGCCAGGGCTATATCCGCGCGCGCATTGACGGCGAAGTCTGCGACCTGTCGGATCCACCAAAGCTGGAACTGCAAAAGAAACACACCATTGAAGTGGTTATCGACCGCTTTAAAGTGCGTGACGATCTGGCGCAGCGCCTGGCGGAATCGTTCGAAACCGCGCTGGAACTGTCCGGCGGTACGGCGGTGGTGGCCGATATGGACAACCCGAAAGCAGAAGAATTGCTGTTCTCTGCCAACTTCGCCTGCCCGATTTGCGGCTACAGTATGCGTGAGCTAGAACCGCGTCTGTTCTCGTTCAACAACCCGGCTGGCGCGTGCCCAACCTGTGATGGCCTGGGCGTACAGCAGTATTTTGATCCTGACCGCGTAATTCAGAACCCAGAGTTGTCGCTGGCGGGTGGCGCAATTCGCGGCTGGGATCGCCGCAACTTCTACTATTTCCAGATGCTGAAGTCGCTGGCAGAACATTATCAATTTGATGTCGAAGCGCCGTGGGAAAGCCTGGACGCCTCCGCGCAGAAAGCGATTCTTTACGGGTCTGGCAAAGAGTCGATTGAATTTAAATACATCAATGACCGTGGCGATACCTCCGTGCGCCGCCATCCGTTCGAAGGCGTGCTGCACAATATGGAGCGCCGCTATAAAGAGACGGAATCCAGCGCGGTGCGCGAGGAGCTGGCGAAGTTTATCAGCAACCGCCCATGCACCAGTTGTGAAGGCACTCGTCTGCGTCGTGAAGCGCGCCACGTGTATGTTGAAAACACGCCGCTGCCGACCATTTCCGACATGAGCATCGGCCATGCGATGGAGTTCTTCAATAATCTGAAGCTGTCCGGGCAGCGCGCGCAAATTGCGGAAAAAGTGCTGAAAGAGATTGGCGATCGCCTGAAGTTCCTCGTTAACGTTGGCCTGAACTACCTGACGCTTTCCCGCTCTGCGGAAACGCTCTCCGGCGGCGAAGCGCAGCGTATCCGTCTGGCAAGCCAGATTGGCGCGGGGCTGGTCGGCGTGATGTACGTGCTGGATGAACCGTCTATCGGCCTGCACCAGCGCGACAACGAACGCCTGTTAGGCACGCTGATTCACCTGCGTAATCTGGGTAACACGGTGATCGTCGTTGAGCACGATGAAGACGCGATTCGCGCCGCTGACCACGTTATCGATATCGGCCCAGGCGCGGGCGTACACGGTGGCCAGGTTGTTGCCGAAGGGCCGCTGGAAGCCATTATGGCCGTGCCGGAATCGCTAACCGGCCAGTTCATGAGCGGTAAGCGCAAAATTGAAGTGCCGAAAAATCGTGTTCCGGCAGACCCGGAAAAAGTGCTCAAGCTGACCGGCGCATCGGGTAACAACCTCAAAGATGTGACGTTGACGCTGCCTGTCGGGCTGTTTACCTGCATCACCGGCGTGTCCGGTTCGGGTAAATCGACGCTGATCAACGATACTCTGTTCCCGATCGCTCAACGCCAACTTAACGGTGCGACTATCGCTGAACCTGCGCCGTACCGCGATGTTCAGGGGCTGGAGCATTTCGATAAAGTTATCGATATCGACCAAAGCCCAATTGGCCGTACCCCGCGTTCCAACCCAGCGACCTATACTGGCGTCTTTACGCCTGTGCGCGAGCTGTTTGCCGGTGTGCCAGAATCGCGCTCGCGCGGCTACACGCCGGGGCGTTTCAGCTTTAACGTGCGCGGCGGGCGCTGCGAAGCCTGTCAGGGCGATGGCGTGATTAAAGTCGAAATGCACTTCTTGCCGGATATTTACGTGCCGTGCGACCAGTGCAAAGGCAAACGCTATAACCGCGAAACGCTGGAGATTAAGTACAAGGGCAAAACCATCCACGAAGTGCTGGATATGACCATTGAAGAGGCGCGTGAGTTCTTTGATGCCGTACCAGCGCTGGCGCGTAAGCTGCAAACGTTGATGGATGTCGGCTTAACCTACATTCGCCTCGGTCAGTCGGCGACGACGCTCTCCGGCGGTGAAGCGCAGCGCGTTAAGCTGGCGCGCGAGCTGTCCAAGCGTGGTACGGGACAGACGCTGTACATCCTGGATGAGCCGACCACCGGTCTGCACTTTGCTGATATCCAGCAATTACTGGAAGTGCTGCATCAGTTACGTGACCAGGGCAATACAATTGTGGTGATTGAACACAACCTAGACGTCATTAAAACGGCGGACTGGATTGTCGATCTCGGCCCGGAAGGCGGCAGCGGCGGCGGGGAAATTCTCGTTTCCGGCACACCGGAAACGGTGGCAAACTGCGAAGCCTCACACACCGCGCGCTTCCTCAAACCGCTGTTGAAGTAGCTACGAGTACATCTGCTGTCGGAGCGCTTCCGGCAGCAGATCAACCGCCAGTTGGTAAGACGCATCCACCAGGTAGTAAATCTGTGAATTTGGCAACGAACCGTCAAGATATACGGTGCTCCAGTGCGCTTTATTCAGATGGCGGCTTGGGCGAACGTCTTTATGCTGCTGACGCAGTAGTTCTGCCAGTTCTGGGCTGGTTTTCAGCGAAACCGCCGGGCGGTCTTCAACCTCTTTCACCATCGCGAAAAGCACATCAGCCACTTTAATCTGCGTGGCTTTCCAGTCGCTGTGTACGCTCTGTTCCGCCCCACGTTTAGCCATGCAATACAGCAAAAGATCCGAACTGGTCATCATCATACCCCTTAGTCATGCGAGCCACGGTGTGCAAAAAATCATCACTTCAGTGTGCAACAAGATGCCGAAAGGTTAAACCTCTCGGCGCTTGTTTTTGACTAAAAAAGCATCATTTATTAGTCGATGCTTAATACTCGGAGTTAACAATCACTTCTTCGTTAAATGCGCCAGCCTGCGGCAATGGGCGATAGGTCGAGTTGGATGCGCGCAGAACGCGGATTGCACGGGCGCCCACTTCACGCGCGGCGGTGATGTCGTTGTCGGAATCACCGTAGAACACCTTGATGCCTTTCTCTTTCAGCCACTGCGTTTTTGTGTTTTGGTCTGGCTTATCGCCCGCGAAAATAACCGGATTCATGTTTGCCGCTGGGATCAGGAAATCATCCTGCAACGTTTTCGACACGGTTTCGGTTTTGGTCTGGCTGCGGCCCGTCACAAAGTAGATGCTGTCGCCACGTTTCACGTGCATCACAATCAGCGACCGCGCAACTTCTTTTGGAATGCTGAACTCATCCCAACCGTTGTTCATTTTTTCCCAAAACTCGGCGTTTTTCAGATAGTCATTGCTGTCTGGGGAGTAGGTTTTCTGCCCGCGCCAGAAGCCAGGGCTTGAAAACAGTACGGTATCGTCGATATCAAAACCGACCGCCATCGGCGGATGACCGAGCAGGCTATTTTCAATTTGAGCCACGGAAACCCAGTGGATTGGAGCCTGTTCAGCCAGCTTTGCGACATCCGTGCCTGGATACAGCGGAGACGGTGACGACGCATGAGCCATCACCGTAGAATTCAGTGTAAATAACAAGCAGACGGCACTGAGAGCTTGCGTGATCTTGCGCATATATTCCCCTAAATCGTCGAGTCGTTATTGTAATAAAGTGGGTGGGTCGTCAAATAAAAGCACTGCGACCTTACCGTTTGAGGTGTACGAATGAAAGGCTTTTCTGTATTAAAACCTGGAAAAAGTAGGGAGATCACATTTTAATTCTTTGGCAAGACTCTGGCGCAGAACAGTATTCCAAGCCAGAGTAAGCACTTGCTTACATCACTGCCGCAAAGGCTTTTGCTACGCGATGGACGTTACGAGAGTTAAGCCCAGCCACGCACATCCGGCCACTGGCAATCAGGTAAACGCCGAACTCTTCACGCAGGCGATCGACCTGCGCGGCGCTTAGCCCGGTGTAGCTAAACATGCCACGCTGTTTGAGCAGATAATCAAAGTTGCGGTTCGGCATCTCGTCTTTCAGGACGTTCACCAGCGCCTGGCGCATTTCCAGAATGCGTGTGCGCATGGATTCTACTTCCGCAAGCCAGGTGGCTTTGAGTTGGGCATCGCCGAGGACGGCGGCCACTACTTGCGCGCCAAAGTTTGGCGGGCTGGAGTAGATACGGCGCACCGTCGCTTTGAGCTGTCCAAGAACGCGCAGTGCCGTTTCGCTGTCTTCACAAATAACCGACAGCCCGCCGACGCGCTCACCGTACAGCGAGAAAATCTTCGAGAATGAGTTGCTGACCAGCGCGGGCAGGCCCGCATCAGCAATGGCGCGAATGGCGTAAGCGTCATCATCCATACCTGCGCCAAAGCCCTGATAGGCGATATCGAGGAAGGAGATCAGCTCACGCGCTTTCAGCACTTCGACAACCGCATCCCACTGTTTTGGCGTGAGATCTGCGCCAGTTGGGTTATGGCAGCACGGGTGCAGCAGTACAATACTGCGCGCAGGCAGCCTGTTCAGCGTTTCCAGCAGGGCGTCAAAACGTACGCCGTTAGTTTCGCTGTCGAACCACGGATAAGTGTTAACGGTAAAGCCCGCGCCTTCAAAAATGGCGATGTGGTTTTCCCACGTTGGGTCGCTGACCCACACGCCAGATTCAGGGAAATAGCGCTTGAGGAAATCCGCCCCAACCTTCAGCGCGCCGGAGCCGCCCAATGTCTGGATAGTGGCAATACGCTGCTGCTGGAGAACCGGGTGGTTTTCGCCAAACAACAGAGGCGCAACGGTGTGACGGTAGCTATTCAGCCCTTCCATCGGCAGGTACAGCGACGCACCGTGCGGCTGGGCATTCAGCCGCGCTTCGGCCTCGGCGACGGCTTGCAGCTGCGGGATGATCCCGTCTTCGTTGTAATACAAGCCGATGCTGAGGTTCACTTTGTCGCTGCGGGGATCTTCTTTAAAGCGTTCCATTAAAGAAAGAATGGGGTCGCCAGCATAGGCGTCAACTTTTTGAAACACGCGATGGTTCTCCAGGTTTACACGGGGGCAGGAAATAACACAATAAACCGGAAGCGGGATAAGGTCGAGAGGATGTTGATTACGCATTGCCGGATGGCGGCGTACAAACGAATGTTGGCATACAAACCTGTGTAGGCCTGATAAGCACAGCGCCATCCGGCAGCATCGTGCAGATTGCCGGATGGCGGCCTACACGCGAATGTTGGCGTACAAACCTGCGTAGGCCGGATAAGCGCTAGCGCCATCCGGCAGAACGGTGCAGATTGCCGGATGGCGGCGTGAACGCCTTATCCGGCCTACACGTGAATGTTGGCATACAAACCGGCGTAGTCAGGGCACATCGTATGCTTAGTCGATATACTTCATCGCGACCCGCGACGTCAGACGCGTAATAAGTTCGTAAGCACTTACTTTCGTAATTTCGGCAATACGTTCAACCGGCAGGCCATCGCCCCACAGAATAACTGAATCGCCGGTTTTATCCTGCGCATCAGGCCCTAAATCAACGCAGATCATATCCATCGCCACGCGACCGACAATTGGCACTTCGCGGCCATTCACCAGCACTGGCGTACCGGATGGTGCTACGCGCGGGTAACCGTCGCCATAGCCCATCGCCACTACGCCCAGGCGGGTATCGCACTCGCTCACCCACGTACCGCCATAACCCACCGGCTCGCCCGCTTTATGCTCGCGCACCGCAATCAGGCTGGAGGTTAACGACATCACCGGCTGCATACCAAAGTCCGGCCCCCACGGTTTTTGCTCCAGCGGCGACACGCCGTACAGGATAATGCCAGGACGCGCCCAGTCGAAGTGCGACTGCGGCCACAGCAAAATACCGCCGGATGCCGCAATAGAG
>JBOFJM010000081.1:0-2878 GCA_051656825.1 Kluyvera sp. | reverse complement strand
CCGCCGGAGCCACCTTACCAGCCGGATGAAATTTACGATGCTTTGCAGCAGGGTGATATGCTTCAGCGTCTTGGCGGCCTGCGTGTCATTCGTATTGGTGATGATTTCTTTGTTAACGGCGAGAAAGTGGATTCACCTCACCATCAGGCGCTGGACGCGATGGCGGGCAGTATCATGCTGGAAAGCCAACACTTTGGCGAGGCGCTGGATGATCCTTCCTTCCTGGCGATGCTGGCAGCGTTGGTGAACAGCGGGTATTGGTTCTTCGCGGAGTAAATTAAGAGCCGATGCCTGATGGCGGCTTCGCCTTATCAGGCCTACACAATATCCATGTATGCTCGATATGTAGGCCCGATAAGCGCAAGCGCCATCGGGCATCTCGGTTGCAGATTACAGGCTGCGTTTTGCCGTCAATTCGGCAATGCGCACAATCACTTTCACCGCTTTTTCCATCCCTTCCAGGGTCACAAATTCGTGCTTGCCGTGGTAGTTATAGCCGCCGGTAAAAATGTTCGGGCACGGTAACCCCATAAACGATAGCTGCGCGCCGTCAGTACCGCCACGGATCGGTTTGAGATCCGGTTCGATCCCGCAATCACGCATCGCTTGCTGCGCAATATCGACAATGTGCGGATGCTCCGCCACCTTCTCGCGCATATTGTAATAGCTGTCTTCAATAATCAGCTCAATATAGCAATCTGGATGCAGCCCTTTGCCGACCTTTTTGGCGATTTCCATTATCTTGCGCTTACGCGCTTCAAACTGCTTACGGTCGAAATCACGCACGATATAGTGCATTTCCGCGCGGTCTACCGAGCCTTTCATGCTGGTCAGATGGTAGAAACCTTCATAGCCTTCGGTGTTCTCTGGGCTTTCATCCGCTGGCACTTCAGCGTGGATCCGTGCCGCCAGCGACAACGCATTGACCATCACCCCTTTAGCCGTGCCAGGGTGGACGTTGTTGCCCACAATTTTAATCGCGACCGACGCGGCGTTAAAGTTTTCATACTCCAGTTCACCCACACCACCGCCATCAACGGTATAGGCCCACTGCGCATTAAAAGCCGCCACATCAAAGTGCTTCGCCCCTTTCCCGACTTCTTCATCGGGCGTGAACGCCACGCGGATATCACCATGCGGGATATTCTGCTCTTTCAGTACCATCAGCGCAGTCATGATTTCGGCAATACCGGCTTTATCATCCGCGCCGAGCAGCGTTTTACCGTCGGTGGTGATAAGCGTCTGCCCCAGCAACTGATGCAGCACCGGGAACATCACCGGCGACAGCACTTCATCACCGATACCCAGCGCGATATCACCGCCACGGTAGTTTTCAACAATTTGCGGGTTAACATTTTTACCGCTGAAATCCGGCGCGGTATCGACATGGGAAATAAAACCAATGGCTGGGATATCACCGCTGACGTTGGCAGGGAGCGTGGCCATCACCGTCCCCTTTTCACTCAGCGTAACGTTAACCAGCCCCATTGTTTCCAGTTGTTCTTTGAGCAGGTGTAACAGTTTCCACTGCCCTTCGGTACTCGGCACCTGACGCACACCAGGCTTCGACTGTGTGTCCAGTGATACGTACTGCAAAAAACGCTCAAGCAATTTATCCATGTAGCCACCCTCTCTTTTTGTGACAACATTATCAATAAGCAACAACAGACAAATATTGCGTCAGGTCACTTTTAGCCCGTCAAAGGTTACTTTTTTTCGCCGAACGGCATCTAATAGTCAGATATCCCTACAGGAAGTTTAACAAGGATTGGCGATTGAGGTGGTTTGCCGTAGAATGCCAGCCCTCATTAATATGAATCAGACCTCTAAACGTCTAAAGGTGGATAACCACAAACCCCGCATCGGTAAGCCATCCGGTGCGTTGACATGGGACAGAGTAATAAATTGAATACAAAATCGCGTTCGCTTTCACCGCTGGTGCAACTGGCGGGAATTCGCAAGGACTTTGATGGCAAAACGGTGATTTCCAATCTCAACCTGACCATCAATAACGGAGAATTCCTCACGCTGCTTGGCCCCTCTGGCTGCGGTAAAACAACCGTTCTGCGCCTTATCGCAGGTTTAGAAAATGTCGATGCCGGGCAGATCCATCTGGAAAATCAGGACATCACCCACGTTCCTGCGGAAAACCGGCACGTCAATACCGTGTTCCAGAGCTACGCACTATTCCCGCATATGACCGTCTTCGACAACGTCGCATTCGGCTTACGTATGCAGAAAACACCCGCCAGCGAAATTACCCCTCGTGTCAATGATGCCCTGCGCATGGTGCAGCTCGAAGAGTTCGCCCAGCGTAAACCGCATCAGCTTTCCGGCGGCCAACAACAGCGCGTCGCCATTGCGCGCGCGGTGGTGAACAAGCCCAGCCTGCTGTTACTGGATGAGTCGCTGTCGGCGCTTGATTACAAGCTGCGTAAGCAGATGCAAAACGAGCTGAAAGCACTGCAACGTAAACTGGGGATCACTTTTGTCTTCGTGACCCACGACCAGGAAGAAGCGTTGACCATGTCTGACCGCATCGTGGTTATGCGCGACGGCAAAATCGAGCAGGACGGCACTCCGCGTGAAATTTACGAAGAGCCGAAAAACCTGTTCGTCGCCAGCTTCATTGGTGAAATCAATATTTTCGATGCCACGGTTATTGAGCGCCTCGACGATCTGCGCGTTCGCGCAAGCGTGGAAGGCCGCGAATGCAATATCGACGTCAAATTCCCGGTCGTTCCAGGCCAAAAACTCAACGTTCTGCTGCGCCCGGAAGATTTGCGCGTCGATGAAATTCACGACGGCACAGAAGCCGAGGGGCTGATTGGTTACGTGCGTGAACGTAACTATAAAGGCATGACGCTGGAGTCGGTGG
>JBOFJM010000080.1:0-5260 GCA_051656825.1 Kluyvera sp. | reverse complement strand
AGTAAAAGTGAAAGCCACTACGGCGAAAGCGAAATCGCCGCGCCGCAAGAAGCGGTAGCCCGTATGCGCGCTGTGTCGCCAGGGTGAAACCGCCGCCAATGCGTATTTAAAAGGAGCAACAGATGGATTACCGCAAAATCATTAAAGAGGTTGGGCGCGGCAAAAATCACGCGCGTGATCTGGACCAGGAAACAGCGCAGGCTCTCTATAGCCGGATGCTGGATGGCGATGTTGCCGACCTGGAAATGGGCGCGATTTTGCTGTCGATGCGCATCAAAGGCGAAGGCGAAGCGGAGATACTCGGCTTTTATCAGGCGATGCAGCAACACACGATGCGCCTCACTCCGCCAGTGGGCAAACCGATGCCGATAGTTATCCCTAGCTACAATGGCGCGCGTAAACAGGCGAATTTGACTCCGCTGCTGGCAATACTGCTGCACAAACTGGGTTTTCCTGTGGTCGTCCACGGCGTGAGTGAAGATCCTACCCGGGTGTTGAGCGAAACCATTTTTACGCTGATGGGGATTGAACCTACGCGCCATGCCGGGCAGGCACAGGCAAAGCTGGACGGTCATCAACCGGTGTATATTCCGGTTGGCGCGCTGTGCCCGCCGCTGGAAAAACAGCTCTCGCTACGCTGGCGTTTGGGTGTGCGTAACAGCGCGCACACGCTGGCGAAGCTGGCAACCCCGTTTGCGCAAGACGCCGCGCTGCGCTTGTCCAGCGTGTCGCACCCAGAATACGTGGGCAAAGTGGCGAAGTTTTTCACCGATATCGGTGGGCGCAGCCTATTGATGCACGGCACTGAGGGGGAAGTGTACGCCAACCCACAGCGCTGCCCGCAGATGACGCTTATTGATGCGCAGGGCGCGCGAGTGGTGTACGAGCGGCAAAACCAACAGCCGGAAGAATCTCCCGTTTTGCCTGTGGCAAAAGATCCTGAAACTACCGCGTTGTGGATTGAACGCTGCGTGGCGGGCGTTGAGCCAGTGCCTCAGTCATTGAAAATACAGATGGCTTGCTGCCTGTTGGCGGCGGGTGAAGTTAGTTCTCTTGAAGACGGTTTGGCGCGCATCGCCCAGGCCTACTAACGCGATATCTTCCTGTCTGCCGGATGGCGCTGCGTTTATCCGGCTGCGACACCTCACTGCACCTTTCACGCAAAAAAAAGCCCGGCGTGGCCGCCGGGCAAACAAGGGTATCAACAAGTTCAATGAGGGTTAGAACTTTCGTAAAGGGTCAGTTTACGAGGGGTGCTTACGTCATCCTCAAGCTGCTTCTGCGTTAGCTTGCCGCAGCTTGAAGGATGTCGTGTTTAACAGAGGGCGTGGCGATTATTTGTAGATAACCGCAGTACCGCTAACTTTGTTGTTGGTGTTAGCAGAAGTAATGGTGTAGCCGGAAGCGCCTGCGTCGGCAGCTTTCTGCGCCAACTGAGCTTCCATACCGTCCAGAGTGCTTGCGCCATCTACGGATACGGTACCTATTTCGTTCATTTTCTGGGCCTGAGCCTGAGTTACAGGTTGTGCTGCAAAAGCACCGAAGGACAGGGCAGAGAGGGCGATAGCAGCAACAGTATATTTAATGTTTTTCATAATTAATTTCTCGCAGGTTATTCCGTTGTTCAGAGGGACGATGTTCTGTCGATGTGATAAGTATCACGTTTTTATTTGATGGAATAAATCGAAGAGAATTGATGACCATGTTCGAAAATTTTGAATGATTAATAATTTATTGATTATTAATAAAATATTCGCTGCAAAAATGATGTTAGGCCAAAATGGCGAGGTGAAGGACGTTCGAAGGCACATTTTGCCACTTTTTTTGCTAAAAAGCGTGCTCGTAAAGATAACCGATTGCTCTGTATGTTGCGGTATAGATTTGTCATCAAAGCTGGTTTTATGGCGATATCTTGAAATTATATCCTTATTACTGTCTGCGTTGTGAGTTTTTATCTCGCTTTCTTTTTGATTTTGGGTCGCTCAAAACATCTGCATTTATGGCGTATTTCTGGCCACCCATCTTCTTCATAAAATTTGAGACATATTAGCCCAGTTTAGATCTCTGACCATTCTCGCAGCAGGTTATGGTAGAGATTCAGCAGAGACAGCGCTTCAGCGGACTCTCCGTGGCGGCTTTTCAGCGCCTGAATAGTGCTGTCGAGTTCAAACAGCATGGCGCGGCGTTTATCGTCGCGAATCATGGACTGAATCCACATAAAGGAGGCCACCCGAACGCCGCGTGTGACCGGCGTAACGCAGTGCAAGCTGCTGGACGGGTAGAGCACTAGGTCTCCCGCAGGCAGTTTGACCGAATGCTGGCCGTAGGTGTCGTTAATCGTCAGCTCGCCGCCGTCGTAGCTTTCTGGGTCGGATAAAAATAAAGTTGCCGAAAGATCGGTACGCATCCAGCCGCTGTGTGGGTGCTGGCGAACAGCACCGTCAACGTGGAAGCCATAGGTTTCTTGCTGTTGATAACGGTTAAACAACGGGCTGGAGAGGGTTTTTGGCAGCGCTGCGGCGAAAAACAGCGAGTGGCGGTTGACCGCCGCCAGCACTGTCGCCTGGAGTGCGGCGTACTGTTCGCTGCGGGTATCAACCTGCTGATTGTTCTTTACCTGCGCCCCTTGCGCACCGACGGTGGCTTTGCCGTCTACCCATTCGGCCTGGTCTAACTGTGCCACGAGGCCGTGAACCTCCTCTGCGCTCAGCACGCCAGGAATATGGTACATCATGGGAATCTCTCCTTAAAAAAAGTGGGGCTTTACGCCCCACGATAACACTTAGAAGTGAACATTGGCCGTTAACACGAAGGTTCTCGGTTCGCCCGGATGATAGCGGTAGCCACTCTTGTTGATGGAAGCAACATAGTGAGTATCAAACAGGTTGTAAGCGTTCAACTGTAGATCAAGGTTGCTGTTGACGCGATAGCCCAGCTTGGCGTCAGACACCCAGTAGCCTTCGGTATAGGACGGCGTACCGACAGCGCCATCTTTACCACGATGCATACTGCCGACGTAGCGCGCACCCGCACCAACGGAAATGGCATCGGTGGCCTGGTACTGGCTCCACAGCGTAAAGGCGTGTTCTGGCGTGTACGGCAGTGAGGAGGTTCCATCTTGTGCTACATCAGCCCCTTCACGGACGGTTGCGCGCTGTTGGGTAAAGCCGCCGATGACCTGCCATTCTGGGGTAATGTTCCCCGCCACGGACAGCTCATAGCCCTCTACGCGCTTAGTGCCGTACTGTGAATATGTACCGTCGTCGTTGGCTTCAACGTCGTTTTCGATATCAGTACGGAAAATAGCCGCCGACAGCAGCAGGCGTTTATCCAGCACTTCCCATTTGGTTCCCACTTCGCTGGTCTTCGCTTTTTGTGGTTTAAAGTCAGTACGGTTAGCGCTGTTGCCCGTACCGCCTGCCGCCAGGGCGAAGTTGCTGCCGCCCGGAGGCTGCTGAGAGATACCGTAGTTGACGTAAACGTTGCCGTTCTGCGTCAGGTGGTAAAGCGCACCGGCTTTCCAGTTCACCAGGTTGCCTGATTTAGCCGCATCCACAGTGGTTACTGGGGTATTTTTCGCTACACCTGCCGGGCAGGTAACGGCTCCACGGCCAGTACCGCCGCATAACGTCGCGCTGTCGTACTCCGTGTGATAACTGTCGAGACGGATACCGCCGTTCAGTTCGAAATCCTGGGTTAATTGCAGTGTATCAAAGGCATAGATACCAAAAGTATCGGTTTGACCGTTGGAATTTGCGCCGCTGCGCTTCAGGCCGCCAATAGAGATATCGCTGTTTGGGTTGTAGAGATCAACGGTTGGCGCTGTCAGCGGATAAACGCCGTAGTTTGTCTGCTGCTCGTGGGTAAATTCGACGCCGGTGCTCACGTCATGACCTACTGAGCCGGTATAAAACTTGGTGGTCAGGTTGGTCTGGTTGGTCAGAATCTTGTTGCTGACGTCTTTGGTATTGATGTTACGCGTCCAGTCGTAGGGGGTTTTAGCGTTCCCCATTATCGCTGTCATCAGGTAGTCCTGCTTTATCTGTGACCAGCGCGTGGTGTTGCGAATCGTGGTGGTGTCGTTGACATCGTGCTCAAAACGCATCGTCGCCGTATCGGTGGTCGAATCGTCGTAGTCAGAGTTTGTGCCGTAGAAGTTATGGGTATCCACTTTGCCGGAGTGGTTCAACGCCGAGGTTGCCGCGCTAGGGGCGGAATAACCCGGCAGGCCGACGGTTGGCACGCCACCATCTGGGGTATTGTTCTGCGTAACGTGCAGATAATTCAGATATAAACGGTTTTGGGTGCCCAGGCCGAATGCCACGGAGGGCGCGATGCCATAGCGTTCATTTTTGATTTTATCGCGGCCTGCATCGTGCGTTTTCTCACCCATCACGTTTAAACGCACGGCGGTGGTTTCGCCAACCGCTTCGTTAACGTCCAGCGTGCCACGGCGATACCAGGCGCTACCGACGCTGGCAGAGGCGTCAATCCCTGAGTCCAGGCGAGGCTGCTTGCTGATCATATTGATGGAGCCGGTTGGCGCGCTGCGACCATAGTCTGAACCGGACGGCCCTTTAATCACTTCAACCTGTGAAGTGTTGAAGGTATCGCGAGTAACGCTGCCAATATCACGAATGCCATCGATATAGATGCTGTTAGAGGTATCCGCACCACGCATGTAAATGGTGTCGCCCGTTGACGAACTGCCATTTTCCCCAGCAAAGAAAGCGCCAACGCCTGGTACGTTTTTCAGCGCATCCGTCAGGTTGGTCGCGCCCTGATCTTTGATAACCTGCTCGGATATCACCGTCACCGTCCGTGTGGTATCGGCAATCGGGCGGCTGAATTTCGGGTCAGCGGATTGAGTTGGGGCGTACAGTGAAGGCGTTTGAGCTTCAACAACCAGCGTATCACCCTGGCTCTTTTCTTTACCGTCTTCCGCTTGGGCGGCAGGCGTTAAGCCAATACATAATCCAGTAAAGAAGGTGAGGGAGCTAAAGCTACTGAACGGGATGGTGCGATTTTTTCCATATCAATGAGCGTCTTATAATTTTTAAAAGCGATGTAAATGATGACAACCGGGTGCGTCATGCCCCCTTCGCCACTACAGGTTATTTTTTATTTTAAATGATGTTGATAATGATTGTGAGAAGCATTATCAAAGCGCGTAACTTTTTATCACTCATTGGGTGAAAAATAAATACATTGATTTACAAAAACTTCATTTTTTATACATCGGAGTTACAGACTTCAACAG
>JBOFJM010000079.1:0-2218 GCA_051656825.1 Kluyvera sp. | reverse complement strand
GCGAAACAGTTTGGTTTTACGCCATCGCAACTGTGGGAGACGCTCGAAGGCGGCCCACTGGCTGCGCCGTATGTCAAAGGTAAGCTAGAGATGATTGCCAAAGCGGATTACCGCCCGCAAATGCAGTTACAACATGCGTTAAAAGACGCGCGTCTGGCGTTAGAAAACGCCCCGCAGGGAACCATGCCGATGATGAATGATATCGCTCATTTATGGCAGGACGCCGCCGAGAAAGGGCTGGCGGAGCAGGATTTGGCGGCGATTTACGCCTGGCTTGATAACGCCCGACAGGCATGATAGCGGTGTTGTAACCCGATTCCAGCGCCATTCACCATGCCCCATTTGCTCCTGAGTTAACTTCGTTATTCAGGAGCAAATGGATAATAAAATCGGCGCAACCCATTTCTGTTTTATAATATTTAATAAATACAGGTGGAGTCTTTTATATTTTTGTGGTGAATATTTTATTTTTAACGTATTTAGACTCTGCCTCACACTATTCCCTATCTATTGTTGTTATTTGCGACGCCTTTCACATCGCGCTTAAGTTTTTGTGGGAAAACGTTTTCCCTCGATTACTCTGTTTCAAAATTAACACCTTAATCAGCTAATGGACTATTAATGAATGGCTTAACGGACTGATGCTTAAACCATAAAAAATAAAACATTTATCGTTAACCGCATGGCCTGCGGTTCGTTTTATTATTCAAAAAATATAGTCTCCACGCGCTTAACAATAATACGCGAGAGGTATTTATGGTTTCACGATTTTCACGTACCGCTGTGGCTGCCTGTGTCATATCAGCAT
Source organism: Kluyvera sp. (assembly GCA_051656825.1). Lineage (GTDB taxonomy): Bacteria > Pseudomonadota > Gammaproteobacteria > Enterobacterales > Enterobacteriaceae > Kluyvera. Next base: position 1,410 of record JBOFJM010000079.1, on the reverse strand, counting down.
CATTGGTTTCGATGGCTCAGGCAAAAGAGACGGTCACTTTTTGGGGGCGTCCAGACCAGTCATCGCTGGATATTATTGTCGATACATACAATAAATCGCAGGATCAAGTCGAGGTGCAGTTAAATATTATACCCTCGGCGCTGATTATGTCGAAACTCAGCGCGTCTATTGCGGCCAATAGCCAGCCGGATATTGTCGCTATTGATGTCTCCTTTTTCCCTGAGTTGAGTCTTTCTGGCCAGTTGGTGGATTTAACCGATAAAGTCGCCTCGATGGAATACATGAACCAGTTAGCCGGTTCACTGAAATCTATCGGCAGCTATAATGGCCATATTTATGGCGTTCCTTTCGCCGCTGAATCGTCTTTTCTTTATTATAATAAAAAACTTTTCCGCCAGGCAGGGTTAGATCCTAATCCGCCCCCTGAAACGCTACAGGAATTGCGGGAGTACGCAGAAAAAATCACCAGGTTAGGTGAGGGGCGATATGGCTATGCTATTCCGGGGACTTGCTCCGGGTGTCTTGCATTTACCTTCTTACCTTATTTATGGGCAAACGGTGGCGATATTATCTCCGCCGACGGTAAACGCTCGGTAGTTAATAGTGAGGCGAATAAACGCACGCTGAGTTTCTTCCATCAAATGTTTAAAGATGGGCTTATTGATCCAGCCTCGAAAGTCGATAGTAACCTTAATGATTCGTTTGCCTCCGGCAAAGTGGGAATGGTGGGGTCAGGCGCTTTTACCTTTAAAGTCTTTAAGAATAACTATCCCGATGTTGAATACGGCGTGGCTTATTATCCCGGTGAGAAAAAAGGTGACTGGGCATCATTCGCGGGCGGGGACGCCTTTGCGCTGCCGGTAGGCGGAAAGCATCAGCAGGAGGCGATTGATTTTATCAACTGGGCGTTGTCAAAAGAGACGCAAATTGAAGTGATGGCGAAAAACGGTTATGTACCAGCCCGTCTGGATGCCAGCGATAATATTTACAGCCAACAGAATCCGAAATATTTGCTGGCGAATAAAGCGCTGGAGAGAGGCCGTAATCTGTATCTGGTTCCTTATAACGAGGCGATCAGCGCGCAAAATAGCCCATTCTTAACCTTAATCCAGCAGTCGGTATTTGAGGGCAACGTTGAAAACGCCCTGAAAGCTGCCGATCAGCGGATTACGCAAATTATCAAAATGTCGCAAGAGTAAGTAGCAAACATAACCCACGACGGGCACGAGGGCGCAATGGCACAGGGCGTTATTTTTGACATTAAAGAGTTTGCGGTTTTCGATGGGCCGGGCATCCGACAGACGGTGTTTCTAAAAGGTTGCCCGCTGGCGTGTGGCTGGTGTCATAACCCGGAAGGGCTGCGAATGCAGCCGCAAATAATGGCCACCAAAACGGTGTGTCGGTTTTGCC
>JBOFJM010000078.1:0-1898 GCA_051656825.1 Kluyvera sp. | reverse complement strand
GCAAGCGGCGAAGGTAAAACCGCTGGCGGACGTGCGTAAAGATATCGCCGACAAAGTGAAGCAGGAGAAATCCCTCGATGCTTACTACGCACTGCAACAGAAAGTGAGCGATGCGGCCAGCAACGATAACGACTCGTTGGCAGGCGCAGAGCAGGCGGCGGGTGTAAAAGCGGTAGAAACCGGTTGGTTTGACCGTAACACTCTGCCTGCTGAGCTGAACTTCAAACCGGTTTCCGACGCTATCTTCAACGGTGGTCTGGTCGGTGAAAGTGGTATGCCGGGCAGCAACTCCGACATTATCACCGTCGATGGCGACCGTGCCTTCGTGCTGCGTATCAGCGAGCACAAAGCCGAAGCGGTCAAGCCGCTGTCTGAGGTGAAAGCGCAAGTGACCGATATCGTTAAGCACAATAAAGCCGTGCAACAGGCGAAGCTGGATGCCGACAAGCTGCTGGTGGCGCTGAAAGACGGTAAAGGTGATGAAGCGATGAAAGCGGCAGGTCTGAGCTTTAGCACAAGTAAAACGCTAAGCCGTACTGGCCAGGATCCGCTGAGCCAGGCCGCTTTCGCACTGCCGCTGCCGCAGAAAGACAAACCAAGCTACGGTATCGGCAACGATATGCAGGGCAACGTGGTTCTGCTGGCGCTGGACGAAGTGAAAACCGGGAATATGCCGGAAGCGCAGAAAAAAGCGATGGTGCAGGGGATTACCCAAAATAATGCCCAGGTTGCTTTCGAAGCGTTGATGAGTAACCTGCGTAAAGCCGCGAAAATTAAGCTTGGCGATATCATCGACCAGCAGCAATAATCGGAATTAGCCTCGCATAAATTTGCAATGCGATGTACACCTCAAAGGCCGCTTACGCGGCCTTTTCCACATTTATTATTTGCCTTTTGTACTGCCTCGCCACGGCCGTTATGGTTCTCTCGCAATTAACCAACAAGGAGAAATCAAGATGAAATGTGGAATCAAAATGTGTGTGATGGCTGCCGTATTGGCGTGTTCAGGAATGGCGGGTAGCGTTCAGGCCGCTCAACCGACGGCGCAAAAAACACAGGTATCTCAAACGAAAGCCAGCGAGGCGCCGACAGATTCCGCCAAAGCCGCAGTGAGCGCTAAAACGGCTGACGATGAAGGCACTAGGGTAAATATCAATAGCGCATCAGCGGAGGAACTTGCGCGGGTGATGAACGGTGTTGGGTTGAAAAAAGCGCAGGCTATTGTCAGCTATCGTGAAGAGTACGGCCCCTTCAAAACAGTGGATGACCTCAAGCAAGTGCCTGGTATGGGGGCGTCGTTGGTTGAGCGAAATCTTACCCATCTCACGCTTTAATTCGTCCAGTCAGTTTGCACTCGGCTGAAAATTTGCCAGGCTAAAGAGGTCATACCAGTGGTGTGACCTCTGACTCTATTAATGACAACAATAGTAAGGCTATGGCGCTATGCAGACGCAAATAAAAGTTCGCGGTTATCATTTGGATGTTTACCAACACGTTAATAACGCTCGTTATCTGGAGTTTCTTGAAGAGGCTCGTTGGGAAGGGCTGGAAAGTAGCGCTGGGTTCCAGTGGATGAGCGCAAACCACATCGCCTTTGTGGTGGTGAATATCAACATTAATTATCGGCGTCCTGCGGTGCTGGGCGATTTACTCACGGTGACCAGCAAAGTTGAGCAACTGAATGGCAAAAGCGGTGTGTTAAGCCAGGTGGTTACGCTTGAGCCTGAAGGGCTGGTGGTTGCTGATGCGCAGATCACCTTCGTGTGTATTGATTTGAGAACACAAAAGGCGCTGCCGCTGGAAGGTGTGTTGCGTGAGCATCTGGAGCTGATGGTGGAGTAATTCCGCCAGATTTTTTGTTGCACGACGTGCAATGCCTGATGGCGCTGTGCTTATCA
>JBOFJM010000077.1:0-2241 GCA_051656825.1 Kluyvera sp. | reverse complement strand
AGCCTTGAGACGCTTACTCATTTCATCAATATTCATCACCAGTGCAGCAGTTTTGCGCCAGGTCTTGTTGGGCTGGAGCGGAATACCAGACGAGTAAACGCCAGGTTCAGTAATCGGACGCATTACCATCCCCATACCCGTCACTGTCACTTTGTCACAAATTTCCATATGGCCGTTAATCACGCTGGCACCGCCAATCATGCAGTAACGACCAATTTTCAGGCTACCGGCCATGATAACGCCGCCTGCGACTGCGGTATTGTCGCCAATCACCACGTTGTGTGCAATCTGGCACTGGTTATCAATGATAACACCGTTACCAATCTGCGTGTCGTCAAGCGCGCCACGGTCGATCGTCGTACAAGCGCCGATCTCCACGCGATCGCCAATAATCACTCGGCCAAGCTGGGGGATCTTCACCCAGTTACCGCGATCGTTGGCATAGCCAAACCCATCCGAACCGATAACGGTGCTGGATTGGATCAGGCAATTCTCACCGATCTCGACTTCGTGGTAAATGGTCACGTTCGCCCACAGGCGAGAACCGGCACCAATTTTGGTTTTTTTACCAACGAAACACCCCGCCCCAATCACAACGTTATCGCCAAGCACAACATCAGACTCAATGACGGCGTTCGCGCCGATCGAGACGTTGTGACCGAGCGTTGCCGTCGGGCTAACGACCGCGCTCGGTGCGATATCCTGCGCCGGTTGTGGCGTGGTATCTAAAATTTGCGCCATGCGTGCGTATGTCAGGTAGGGATTCTTCACTACCAGCGCAGCGCCTTTGGCAAAAGGAAGTAAATCTTGCGTCAGGACAATCGCCGACGCTTCGCAAGCGGACAGGTGCTCACGATACTTGGGGTTAACCAGGAACGTGATATGACCCGCCTTAGCGGATTGCATGGACGCGACAGCGGTGATGACGATATCGCCATCACCGTGTAATTCCGCATCCAACTGCTGAGCTAAATCAGCCAGTCGAATTGAAGGCATTACTTATTTAACCTGTTTCAGTACATCAGCGGTGATATCTTTTACATCGCTGCTGTTGAATGCAACGGCGTTAGCGTCAACCACCAGGTCGATGCTCTGGCTGGCAGCAACGGATTTCACAGCAGTCTGGATACGAGTAACCAGTTTGCCGCGTTCTTCGTTAGTGCGACGTTGACGATCCTGCTCGAAAGCCTGTGCTTTCTGAGAGAAAGTCTGGCGCTGAGCAGTGATGTCTTTTTCCAGCTTGGTGCGATCGCTACCAGCTTTCATAGACTGGATACGTTGCATTTTAGATTGCAGGTCGCCTTCCATACGCTGAAGTTCACCAGCACGGCCTTTGAATTCGTTTTCCAGAGTACTGGAAACGCCGGTTTTCTGTGCAACTTGCTGGAACAGGCTACCCATGTTAACAATTGCAATTTTGTCTGCTGCCTGAGCAGAAGCTGCCATCGCTAAACCCAGACCTGCTGCGACTAACCACTTTTTCACAATAATACTCCTTACCATCCCATGTGTACCCGAAGGTACTGTTCTTTTGGTGGCCCTAAGGCCACCTGACGCTATCGCCTAAATACCAGCAAACCTACACTGAATACGCATTCCCTTGCGAAGAGCAATTACCAGGTTTTACCAATGTTAAACTGGAACTGCTCGGATTTGTCTCCATCGTATTTTTTATACGGCTGGGCGTAGGAGAAGACCAACGGCCCCAGTGGGGACATCCATTGTAATGCGATGCCCGCGGACATACGGATGTTGCTCGGGTCGCTGTAGTCAGGAACGCCCGCGTTTTTCATTGCGGAGGTGTTCTGCCAGTTGGTATCCCAAACGGTACCCGCATCCCAGAAGAACGACGTACGCACTGAGTTCGCGTATTTATCGCTGATAAACGGCGTAGGCACAATCAGCTCAAGGCTGGCGACAGCCATGGCGTTACCGCCGACGGCGTCATCAGACTTACAGTAACCACCTTTCTGGTCACAGTTATCCAGGCCTGATGCACCATAGTAAACCGCTTTCGGGCCGATGGTATTGGACTGGAAGCCACGCACGGTGCTAGAGCCACCAGCATAGAAGTTTTCATAGAACGGCAGTTCTTTGCCGCCTAAACCATCACCATAACCCCACTTGGTACGGCCCAGAACAACCCACTGATGATCGTTATCAATTGGGAAGTAAGACGCTGTATCCAGCGTGACTTTGTAGAACTCGTTATCAGAGCCAGGAATCGTCACTTTACCGTTC
>JBOFJM010000076.1:0-15047 GCA_051656825.1 Kluyvera sp. | reverse complement strand
ATCAATGCCATTGGCCTCCACGGTGTCTGTGCCATAAATCGACACGCTGTCGATCAACGCCGAGGTGTCGTTCGCGAGGAAGCCAAGCGCAACCTGTTTGTTAACCGAACCACTGGTCGCCTGGATATTCCACGTCCCCTCTTTCGTCCCGCTGATCTGCGCCTGATAAAGGCCGCTGCCTTTTTCCGATGCCGTTAGCTGAATAGTGCTTTCGTTTGCGCTCCAGTTCACCGCCTGTGCGGAAACGGGGTTGTTCCAGCGGTCGAGCAGTTGTAATGACGCCACAGCCATCGCGACGCCATCGGCGGTGATCGACTGCGGAGCAATGGTTAAAACACTGTGCTGGTCGTCCGGTTGACCGGCGGTAAAGGTCACTTTTTTGCTATCGCTGTTGCCGTTGAACAACTGCGCAGTCACCGTGGTTTCCAGCGCTTGTGTGCCGGTCAGCGTGGTTTGCGCCTCGCCTTGAGCATTGGTGACAGACACCGTCGAGCCAACGGTATTGATGTCGCTACTCCACGCGATGCTGGTTCCATTCACCGGATTACCCTGGCCATCGGTCACGCGCGCCGTTACGGTTATGCCCGCACTGCCCACTTCCGCCGTCGCCGCCGAGGTGCTCAGGCTAACGTTCGCACTCTGGCTATCGGCAACCGCTTTCAGCGGCAACGTTTGTTCCTGACCATTTTTCAAGCGCGCATGAACGGAGATATCCCCCGCGCGGCGGCTGGTTAGAATGGCCTGGAGATACCCCTGGCTGTCGGTGGACTGTTGTGCAGCGGTGATGGTGGTGTCGTTACCGGCACTGAACGCCACTTCAACATCTTTCAGCGGGTTGCCGTACTGATCCTGCACTTTGACATTGAGCATCGCGGCATCAGTGTCGTTGGCGGTGATCGTTTGGCGATCGCTGTAAAATTCGCTGATAACCCCTTTGGTGCTGTCGGCGACAAACGTTATCGGCGCGGCCTCTTTCGAGGAGCCGTGAGTAGAAGCCGTCGCAACGACCGCATAGGCGCGGGTACTGGTCATGCCGACATCAGCCTGCCCGGCATCGTTAGTGATGCTTTGTGCGTGGGTAAACTTCACTTCGCCACTGTCGCGGTCAGATTTCCAGTCCACCGCTATACCCGGTAATGGGTTGCCGTTCTGGTCAGTAACCAGCGCTTTATAAGCCACGACGCTTGCGCCATCGGCGAGGTATGGGCCAGAAGCCGCCGTCACAGACGTGACCTGAGCCGTTGAGGTGTTGCCGGTAAAGGTGGTTTCGCGTGTAGCGCTAGACGTATTCACCCTGGCGGTCACTTTCGACACGCCGGCCACAGTGCTAGTCAGAGTGGTGATGGCAAAACCTTGTTGGTCTGTTTTCACCGTTGATACCGCCACGGTTGCGCTGTTACCCGCAGAAATGCCCACATCAATGTTCGGAACGGGATTGTTGCTGGCATCGGTGACTAACACTTTCACCGTTTTTTGCGTGTGGCCATCAGCAACAGATTTTTCAGGCAAAACAGAGAGATTGCTGTCGGTTACCTGTGCGGTGTTGCCATCTGGCAAAAAGGTGACGGTGACATTTTTACTGCTGTTACCGTTCACAGAGGCGGTGATCACAGCATCCCCAGCGGTCTGGCTGGTCAGCGGGATAATCGCCTCACCGTTCTCGTTCGTCGTTGCCGTTTGGTCAATCGTTGCCTGATTCGTTGCCGTCAGAGCGATACTCTGGTTAGGGACGCGGTTATTTTGCGCATCAATCACAACCACTTTGACGTTGTTATTTTTTTGCCATCGGCAAGGGCGTTGTTGTCCACCACCTCAAAAGTATCAATCATCGATGTGGCGGTATTCGCCGTAATCTCAACCGTTGCCGACGACAACGGCATGTTACGCGCGGAGGCGGTCACGGTGAACGATTCTGGCAATGTGCCTGCGGTCAGCGTCGCGATATATTCCCCCGGCGCGCGGCGGCTAAACGGAGCCAGCGTTGCCGCACCGACTCCACGGGTTTTAACCTGCTTTTGAATGCTGATTTCATCTTCCGCGATATCCACCGGTTTGCCGTTCTTATCAAGTACCTTCAGCACAAACGGCTGCTGCGATTGCCCATCGGCAGGCAGCGCGGCGCTTGCAGGGCTAATAGTGCTGCTGCCAGCACCAATCGCCGCCTGAGTCACCGTAATCTGGGTGGCGGTTTTTTGCGAGGTGTTGCCTTTCTTATCCACCGCGACGCCGCTTAGCGTATAAGTGTTGTTGCTACCCGGTTCAGTTTGCAAATCAGGAAGCACCACACTGTAGCTCGATGGGCTTTCCTGGACGATTTTGCCGCCCGCCGTCAGAAATGCTGGGGCAGACCAGTCGATACGATCGAGGCCATATTTGCTGTTGACCGAGACATCGAGTGATTTTTTCTCACCGGCATAACCCGCGATAAGCCCAGCGGCACGAAGGCGGATAACCTCCTTCTTACGGTATTCGAGAACGATATTATTGTTTCGATCCACCAGGTCATAACGGCTGCCCATCAAGCTGCGCATTGCGGCGACGCTGGCAGGGTTCAGTTGATCTTGCAACGACGTGCCCGGCTGGTAGTTAAATTGCAGACCAAAACGGGTATCGTGCTCGCCCGCTTTACCCTGGCGCTGCTCGGCGCTGAGCGTCATCAGCGGGAATGGCGTGTAGGTGACGCCAGCGGTGATCGCGTGCGGGTTGCTCTGGCGATTGTCTTTACCGAATAGCCCCACTTCGCGGCCATAATACTGTTCGTAGGTCAGTTTGCCGCCCAGTTGAGGCAAGCTCGGCAGCCATCCTTCGGCGCGAATATCCCAACCGTTAGCAGGCCGTTCTTCGTAATCTTCAACATCCGGCGAGTCTTTCCAGTTGGTTAACCGCAGATAGCTGTTAACGCCCAGCTTTAAAAAATCTCGCCAGTATTCAATGCCAGTCCCCATTCGCGCATGATCGCGCGACAGGTCGTAATCCATAAACAGGTTGCCACCCAGCATCCAGTCATCGCTAAAGTGGCGCAACCCCAGCCCCAGGTTGGCCTGTGTACGCTCATCAGTACGATGAATACTTCCCTGGGTAAAGAGCAGTTGCTCTTTTTGGTCATACAGCGGGACGAGCAAATCGAGCTGCGAGTTTTTAAGCGATAAATGTTCGTTCGCGTCAATCTGCACTCGCGCAGTACCAAACTGGCTCAGCCAGCGCTGAATTTGCCCACTGGCTTCGCCGGTAGCCATGCCGCGCGCGGCGGAAGAAAACGCATCGCCGTTAGGGTTGTTATTAAAAAAAGATCCGGTGCGGTTCGCCAGGCTTGCGAGCTTGCTCTCCTCGCTATTGTTTTCATCTGGGACGCTCTTTTTCGCTGACTTTTCCCAAACGACGGCGGGAAATGGCGACAGTGGGATATCTATCTCATCGCCAGACGTCAGGTTTTCAAACCCTTTGGCGAAGGTGCGAAACTGATTCAACTTCTTTAACGCGTTGACCGTCATATTATTGCGTTTAGCAACCGATGCGACCGTCTCCCCCTGCAATAACACGTAGGGTTTCGTTTTGATGAAGGGCGACTCTGAGTTTTTCTGCAAGAAGCGGGATTCACTGCCCGCGCCTGCCACAGAGGGGGTGAAAGCAACAGAAAGAGGGAATGCGAATTGCACGCCGATATTTATCCAGGCAAGCAATTTTAAACGCAAAGGAAAAGACCTCTTCGTTATAGTCATTGAAAAAGAACTCCGTTATATTGCGCCACAAAAACAGAGCAACCGCCGTGTTAACGGTGAGTTGGTATGTGTTTGATGATTGCTCTGCAGGGCAGATAGAGACTGATATTTGTCTGTAATTTATATTGATGCTTACGACATTATTATTTATATACTCTTGTATTAATTTGCTAGCTATAGAGGCCAGACTTAATAAGGCTTTTAGTTAACCGCCTCCTTTTCGGTAAAATACTCTTTGATGTGGCATGGTCTGGCATAAAAGAAGCCCTGAAAGTTTTGTACGCCACAGCGTTGTAGCAGCGTTAACTGCCTCTGTGTTTCAACCCCCTCAACGACTAACTTAACGCCCAGTTTATTCGTGATGGTAACCATCGATTTTATGGCTTTTTCAAAATCGAGTTTCCCCTGGCTCATCGCGGCTAAAGATTTATCCAGCTTTAATAAGGAGAACTGCGGTTGTTTTATGTAGCGCAACGCTAGCGATTTATTGCCAAAATCATCGATAGCGAAAAAGACATTATGCTCTGAGAGCTGGTTCATGGATCTGCGGATGTTAACGTCCAAATGCACGCCATAGCCTTCAATCACCTCAAGAATGAGGTTTACGCCCGATGGCATCAACTGCTTAAACATCGCAACCTCGTTAACGAAATCATCGCAGACCAGTTGCTGTGGAATGATATTAAAGGTAAGAAACGATATACTACTATTTTTGATAGCTTGCATATGGGGGATAACCAATCTAAACAAACAAATGGTCACAGAATTGAACTCTTTTACCGTATTTAATTCCTTCAGAGCAGAAACGGGAGAGACATAGTGACACTGGTCATTATTTTCGCACCGATAACGTAAAAGAACTTCCAACCCAATAGTCTGCTCCGAATAGGTATTCACAATCGGCTGAACAAATGCTGACAGACTTTTCTTTTTGTTTGCGTAATCCATGCTATCGCCATTAATTAGAGTGTTTATCGCAAAAATCGCCACTATCTCGATTTCTCAATAATCCCGTTTGAAATCAAAAAAATGAACAATAAAATCACCCTACATCATTATTATAAAATAAAATCCTGCCAGTTATTGTCTTTTCATTTTTTTATGCTGATATTCAATGTTGCACTCATGTTGTTAATTAACAAATCAATAACCAGCGTCAAAGTACGCTAAAAAATACTTTCCTATTCTTTGAATATGTGAGATTAAATATTTACAAGCCCGCTGATATATGATTTAAATCTAAATGAATACATCTTTGCTGCTTTTAAACCATGAAATACATAATTAATGATGAAGTGGTGTATGAGAGTGATGGACGAATTCTGTCACGCTTATCCCCACCCCATGAGAGTCTTTTTATATCGGAAACAACTGGGAGGCTGTTAATGCGTTTGCTTGAGGAGTCTCCCGGAAACGTACTTCAACGAGATGTTATTATCCATGACGTTTGGGATCGCTATGGATATACAGGAACGGGAAATAGCTTAAATCAGTACATTTCTTTACTCAGAAAGAACTTCGCTGCTTTAGGATTAAGCAATGTCATTGAAACCATTCCTAAAAAGGGTTTTGCGTTACATAACAGTTTGATCGTCAGCGCGCCTACCGATAATACTCAAACGCAGCCTGAAATCGACACTCAAAGCGTCCCGTTAACCCTATTTTATGGGCACAAGAAAAACAGCTTGATTAAGTTGGCGCTGTATATTATCACCCCCGCAATGATTGTTGGCTGCTTTTCAATTTTTGTGTATTTGAAATTCACATCAAGCAATATGGATAGCGTAAAGCTGTATTACATCGGCAATATCAACAATTGTCGGCTGTATACCGTAACGCCCTTTTCGAGTGAATTTCAAAACAAAAGAATAGAAATTGCCAACGCCCTCAGCAGCCAAAAATCGCCCTGCATTGGTAATTCATTTTACATACTGGACATTGAAGACTTATACCTCTTCAGTGCCCAAGGTCGGGTATTCATCACTCGCTGCACCTTTGAGAAATACTCCACCGAAAAAATATCAGGATGTAAAGATGTGTATATTAAGAAGTAACAAGTACAAAATTCTGCTTTTGATTGTCGGCCTCACTTTCGGTATCAGCATTCTCTATTTTAACTATTTCAGGAATCAGTACCTGAGAGTCAACTGTACCGCCAGCCAATACCGTATGGATTTAGTCGATGGTCAAGAGTTCAGAACCACCATCGTGATGATCCTGCACCCTGAAGGTGAAGGGGAAATAAACTACCTCGGCGCGTTTAACGACGCTGAAAAGCGCGAGTTCGCCGTTTCAAGAACCGTTCACTTCAACTATACGTTGCGCAATGACAACGAGCTGTTGATGAACTCCATGAGGGTGGTGAAAACCATCACCGATAACACCCCAGATGAGATGTTCAACCGTAAGGTGATGGATCTCTCGGCAAGCGAGCACCGGTTATTCGTAAGGAAAATATATAATGCTTATATGATTAGCACTCCCTACTCAGCCGTCGGCATCTGCGTAGAGTGAGGAAAGGGAAAATCGATGTAAAACTAAAGGATTATCATTTGATGGTGGAGTTTGGCGGTGAACTTATCACCAGGCACCTGAAACGGTGATGGATATCATAACGCGGGATGCGGAGAGTAAATGGTGCGCCCTGCAGGATTCGAACCTGCGGCCCACGACTTAGAAGGTCGTTGCTCTATCCAACTGAGCTAAGGGCGCACTGGGGGAACTGATGCTTCACTCTGAGGTGAGGCGCGTGGAATTATACGGTCACTGGCAGGTGAGTCAATCCATTTTCTAACGAAACCTGCGTTGAAAACAGGGATGAGCAAAGCTCAGGCAACTATTGCTCAATAGTTCAACAAAATCACTTTCCGGCGAAAACTCGCAAACGAAAACTGACAGCGAGCCTCGCATCTGACAAAATATGTCCATCCCCCCTTTCGTTAATGACAGATGGAATAATTCCCCTGATGGCAGCAAAGATTATTGACGGTAAAACGATTGCGCAGCAGGTGCGCTCTGAGGTTGCGGAAAAAGTGAAGGCACGCGTTGCCGCTGGTTTTCGCGCCCCTGGGCTTGCCGTAGTGTTGGTTGGTAGCAACCCTGCCTCGCAAATTTATGTCGGCAGCAAGCGCAAAGCCTGCGAAGAAGTGGGGTTCGTCTCCCGCTCCTATGACCTGCCGGAAACCACCAGCGAAGCGGAACTGCTGGCGCTGATTGATACCCTGAATGCAGATACCACCATCGACGGTATTCTGGTGCAATTGCCGCTGCCAGCCGGCATCGACAACGTCAAAGTGCTGGAACGTATTGATCCCGACAAAGACGTTGACGGCTTCCATCCTTCTAACGTTGGCCGCCTGTGCCAGCGCGCGCCACGCCTGCGCCCGTGTACGCCGCGCGGTATTGTGACGCTGCTTGAGCGTTACAACATCGACACCTACGGCCTGAACGCGGTCGTGATTGGCGCCTCCAACATTGTTGGTCGTCCAATGAGCATGGAACTGCTGCTAGCTGGCTGCACCACCACCGTCACTCACCGCTTCACCAAGAATCTGCGCCATCACGTTGAAAACGCAGATCTGCTGATTGTTGCCGTGGGCAAACCGGGCTTTATTCCGGGCGAGTGGATTAAAGAAGGGGCGATTGTTATTGATGTCGGGATTAATCGTCTCGAAAACGGTAAAGTAGTCGGCGATGTGGTGTTTGAAGATGCCGCCGCGCGCGCGTCTTACATCACCCCAGTGCCGGGTGGCGTTGGGCCAATGACCGTCGCTACCCTGATTGAAAACACCTTACAGGCTTGTGAAGAGTATCACGACGTGGAGAAGGCATAAGATGGCAACATTTTCTTTGGGTAAGCATCCGCATGTGGAACTCTGTGACTTACTGAAACTGGAAGGCTGGAGCGAAAGCGGCGCACAGGCGAAAATCGCTATCGCTGAAGGCCAGGTTAGCGTTGACGGCGCGGTAGAAACCCGCAAACGCTGCAAAATTGTCGCCGGTCAGACAGTCAGTTTTGACGGACACAGCATAACCGTTACCGCTTAAAACCTCCCTTTACCCGGCTTAGCTTTGCGAGCCGGGTTTTCTCCCTCTCCTGCATAACAATGCCTCACATTCGCCAGCCAGTGATGACTTCAAAGAGGCGAGAGGTGTGATTGACTGAAGCAGGCATTGAGCAACCCTCTCCTTTTAGAGAGAGGGTTAGGATGAGGGGATATATTACTTACGACGCCAGGTGGTTCCCTGCGGGCCATCTTCCAGCACAATGCCCATCTCGTTAAGACGGTCACGCGCCGCATCTGCCGCAGCCCAGTCTTTCGCTTTACGCGCATCCAGACGCTGCTGGATAAGCGCTTCAATCTCCGCCACTTCACCATCATCCGCCTGCGCACCGCTTTGCAGGAAGGCTTCCGGCTCCTGCTCCAGCAGGCCCAGCACCGCAGACAGCTTACGCATATGCGACGCCAGCGCATTCGCAGCGTTGATGTCTTCCGCTTTCAGGCGGTTAACTTCACGCGCCATATCGAACAGCACGGAATAGGCTTCTGGCGTATTGAAGTCATCGTCCATCGCTTCAATAAAGCGCGCTTCGAAGGCTTCGCCGCCCGCCGCTGCCACCGATTTGTCAGTACCTCGCAGAGCGGTATACAAACGCTCCAGCGCCGAACGCGCCTGCTTGAGGTTCTCTTCGCTGTAGTTAAGCTGGCTGCGATAGTGGCCCGACATCAGGAAGTAGCGAATGGTTTCGGCATCGTAATACTTCAGCACATCGCGCACGGTAAAGAAGTTACCCAGCGATTTTGACATTTTCTCGCGGTCAACCATCACCATGCCGGAGTGCATCCAGTAGTTAACGTATTCGCCGTCGTGCGCACAGGTAGACTGCGCAATTTCGTTTTCATGGTGCGGGAACATCAGGTCAGAACCGCCGCCGTGAATATCAAAATGGTTGCCTAGCTGTTTGCAGTTCATCGCGGAACATTCAATATGCCAGCCCGGACGGCCTTCGCCCCACGGGGAAGGCCAGCTTGGCTCGCCTTCTTTCGACATTTTCCACAGCACGAAGTCCATCGGGTTACGCTTAACGTCCACCACGTCAACGCGCGCGCCCGCCTGAAGCTGGTCCAGATCCTGACGAGACAGTTTGCCGTAGTTGACATCGGTTGGAACGGAGAACATCACATCGCCGTTGTCTGCAACGTATGCGTGACCTTTGGCAATCAGTTGTTCGGTGATTTCGATGATTTCATGAATATGGTGCGTAGCGCGCGGCTCGCTGTCCGGGCGCAGGATATTCAGCGCATCAAAATCTTTGTGCATTTCAACGATCATTCTATCGACAAGCTCAACAAAGCTCTCGCCATTCTCGTTGGCACGTTTAATGATTTTGTCGTCGATATCGGTGATGTTACGCACGTATTTCAGCTTATAGCCGAGGAAACGCAGATAACGCGCCACGACGTCAAAAGAGACAAAAGTGCGGCCATGACCAATGTGACAGAGATCGTAAACGGTGATACCACACACGTACATGCCGACTTCACCGGCGTGAATAGGCTTAAATTCCTCTTTCTGGCGTGTCATTGTATTGAAGATTTTTAGCATCGAAAATTCCATGTTTACGTGTGTGAACTGGGCTTGCGCCTGAAACGGTTTATTCTACCCGTAATTCAACCTTGAAGCAGCACACATTGCAAGGTGATCGATGTGCGCGGTTATGCTATAACAAGCGCCTATATGCCGCTCAAAAGCGGGCTAAAGCACCACTATAAACGGAACAGGATGCAGAAATGGTTACTTTCCACACTAATCACGGCGATATCGTAATCCAAACGTTCGACGACAAAGCGCCGGAAACAGTTAAAAACTTCCTGGACTATTGCCGCGAAGGTTTCTACAACAACACAATTTTCCACCGTGTCATCAACGGTTTTATGATTCAGGGCGGCGGTTTTGAACCGGGCATGCATCAGAAAACCACCAAAGAAGCTATCAAAAACGAAGCCAACAACGGTCTGAAAAACACCCGTGGTACGCTGGCAATGGCGCGTACTCAGGCTCCGCACTCCGCAACCGCGCAGTTCTTCATCAACGTGGTTGATAACGACTTCCTGAACTTCTCCGGCGAAAGCCTGCAAGGCTGGGGCTACTGCGTATTCGCAGAAGTCGTCGAAGGGATGGACGTGGTTGATAAAATCAAAGCTGTCGCCACTGGCCGTAGCGGTATGCATCAAGACGTACCGAAAGAAGACGTAATTATCGAAAGCGTGACCGTCAGCGAGTAATTGGTGGCGACACTCTTTATTGCAGATTTGCATCTGCAAACAGAAGAACCGGCGATCACCGCCGGTTTTCTGCGTTTTTTGCGCGGTGAAGCGCGTCAGGCCGATGCGCTGTACATTTTAGGCGACCTGTTTGAAGCCTGGATTGGCGACGATGATCCCAACCCGCTGCACCGCGAAATCGCCTCTGCCATCAAATCGCTGGTCAACGCTGGCGTCCCCTGCTATTTCATTCATGGCAATCGCGACTTCCTGCTAGGCAAACGCTTTGCCCGTGAAAGTGGGATGCAGTTGCTCGCCGAAGAAAAAGTCCTCGAGCTGTACGGACGCCGCGTGCTGATTATGCACGGCGACACGTTATGCACCGACGACCCCGGCTACCTCGCGTTTCGTCGCAAAGTCCACACGCCGTGGATTCAACGGTTATTCCTCACCCTACCGCTGTTTATCCGCAGTCGCATCGCGCAGAAAATGCGAGCTGGCAGTCAGGCTGCCAACAGCAGTAAGTCGATGGACATCATGGACGTTAACCCGCAAGCCGTGGTGGATGTGATGGAAAAACATCATGTTCAATGGCTGATTCACGGGCATACGCATCGCCCGGATATCCACACGCTCCGCGCCAACGGCGACACGGCGTATCGCGTGGTGCTGGGTGCGTGGCACAGCCACGGCTCAATGGTAAAAGTCAGCCCTGAAGAGGTCGAACTGATCCCCTTCCCGTTTTAAACTTCCCCTTTGATTTGCCCATAGCAAGGCTACGCAACCGTTTTCCTTGCCCATTTTCCGTGTTATTCTCTGTGGCCTCTAACGTCGTGTGCAGCACACCCACAGGAGTTTTAAGACGCATGTCTTCCCGCAATAATCCGGCTCGTATCGCTATCGTGATGGGCTCCAAAAGCGACTGGGCTACCATGCAGTTCGCCGCAGAAATCCTCGATGCTCTGAATGTTCCTCACCACGTTGAAGTGGTTTCCGCCCACCGCACCCCCGATAAACTGTTCAGCTTCGCTGAAGAAGCCGAAAACAACGGTTATCAGGTGATTATTGCCGGTGCTGGCGGCGCGGCGCATTTACCCGGAATGATTGCCGCTAAAACACTGGTTCCCGTGCTGGGCGTGCCGGTACAAAGTGCGGCGTTAAGCGGCGTCGATAGCCTCTACTCTATCGTGCAAATGCCACGCGGTATCCCTGTGGGGACGCTGGCGATTGGTAAAGCGGGCGCCGCCAATGCCGCCCTGCTCGCCGCACAGATTCAGGCGCAGCATGATGCGGAGCTGCATCAACGTTTGGCGGCATGGCGTCAGGCGCAAACCGACGAGGTGCTGGATAACCCAGACCCGCGAGGTGCGGCATGAAACAAGTTTGCGTACTGGGCAACGGTCAGCTAGGCCGTATGTTGCGCCAGGCCGGTGAACCACTGGGCATCGCCGTCTGGCCGGTCGGTCTGGAAGCAGACCCGGCAGCCGTGCCGTTTCAACAAAGCGTGATTACCGCTGAAATTGAACGTTGGCCAGAAACGGCGCTAACGCGCGAACTGGCAGAACATACTGCGTTCGTGAATCGCGACGTGTTCCCGATTATCGCCGATCGTCTGACGCAAAAGCAGCTTTTCGATAAGCTCAACCTGGCAACCGCGCCGTGGCAACTGCTGGCAAGCCAGCAAGAGTGGCCTGCGGTATTTGAGCGTCTGGGGGAGTTGGCTATCGTGAAACGCCGTACCGGTAGCTACGATGGTCGCGGGCAGTGGCGTTTACGCGCCGATGAAACCGCACAGTTGCCGGATGAGTGCTACGGCGAGTGCATCGTTGAACAAGGGATTAACTTCTCCGGCGAAGTGTCGTTGGTAGGCGCGCGCGCCCACGACGGCAGCACGGTGTTTTATCCGTTAACCCACAACCTGCATCAGGACGGTATTCTGCGCATGAGCGTGGCCTTCCCACAGGCCGATGCCAAACAGCAAGCGCAGGCAGAATCAATGCTCAGCGCCATTATGCAGGAACTAAACTACGTCGGCGTGATGGCGATGGAGTGCTTTATCACGCCCGCAGGGCTGCTGATTAACGAACTCGCGCCACGGGTACACAACAGCGGCCACTGGACGCAAAACGGCGCGTCCATCAGCCAGTTTGAGCTGCATCTGCGTGCCATTACCGGCCTGCCGCTGCCACCGCCGGTGGTTAACAGCCCGTCAGTGATGGTGAACCTGATTGGCACGGCGCTGAATTACGACTGGCTGAAGCTGCCATTAGTGCACCTGCACTGGTACGACAAAGACGTTCGCCCGGGCCGCAAAGTGGGCCACCTGAACCTCAACGACAGCGACACCGGCCGCCTGAGCGCGACGCTGGAAGCACTGGTTCCACTGCTGCCAATCGAGTACGCCAGCGGTATCGCCTGGGCGCAATCTCGCCTGAAGTAAGCCTTAAATGCCGGGGAGATGAACTAATCCTTCCCCGGCCCCCTCTGTGAAGCGTAAAATCCTGCCAGCATCGCAATACCCCCACTTTTGTTGATAGAAGGATTTCTCCATGAATAATGGGACGGATTACTGCGCTATTTTACGCGCGGAAACGCCCATCATTGACGTTCGCGCGCCAATCGAGTTTGCACAAGGCGCAATGCCTGCGGCGGTGAATTTACCGCTGATGACCGACGATGAACGCGAGGCTGTTGGTATCTGCTATAAACGCCAGGGGCCAGACGCGGCACTGGCGTTGGGGCATCAACTGGTTGCAGGCGAGACTCGCCAGCAGCGCATTTATGCGTGGCTCGACGCCTGTCGCCAGGCTCCGCAAGGTTATCTGTGCTGCGCGCGCGGCGGGCAGCGTTCGCACATTACCCAAAGCTGGCTGAAAGAACACGGCGTTGACTACCCGCTCATCGTTGGCGGCTATAAAGCGCTGCGCCAGGCCGCGATTCAAGCCACCGAAACGCTGGTTCGCCACCCGATAGTGTTAATTGGCGGCTGCACGGGGAACGGCAAAACGCCGCTGGTACGCCAGCAACCGCAGGGGATCGACCTCGAAGGATTAGCGCATCATCGCGGTTCTTCATTTGGCCGCACGCTTAACGCCCAGTTCTCACAGGCCACTTTTGAAAACCATTTGGCAACGGTATTGCTAAAAGGCGCACATCAACAAGAAAACGTGCGTTGGGTGCTGGAAGATGAGGGCCGAATGATTGGCGCGAATCACTTGCCAGAATGTTTGCGTGAAAGAATGGCGCAAGCGCCAATTGCGGTGGTTGAAGACCCGTTCGAGCTGCGCCTGGAGCGTCTACGCGAGGAGTATTTCACCCGTATGCACCATGATTTCACCGCCGCGTACGGCGAGGAGCAAGGCTGGGAGGAATATAGCGCTTACCTGCATCACGGGCTGTTCGCCATCCGCCGTCGTCTGGGGTTGCAACGCTTTGCCGAACTGACCGCAACACTTGACGACGCGCTGGCAGAACAACAGCGCAGCGGCTCTACCGAGGCGCATTTCGCCTGGCTTGTACCGCTGCTGCAAGAATATTACGACCCGATGTATCGCTATCAGCTAGAGAAAAAAGCCGACAAGATTGTCTTTCGTGGCACGTCACAAGCGGTGGTGCATTGGTTATCAACGCATCCTTAAGCCTGTCGGTGAGCTTATCTCGCCGGATATGGCGATGACACTGGCAATTTGCGGGTAAGTTTTGGCGAACGAAAGAGGAAACAAGCGGCGGGACAACGTAATAAGGGCGGCATGATGCCGCCCTGAATAACACTTAGAAATCGTAACGCAGACGCACCAGGTTCATATCACCCAGGTCATCGGTGCTGGAGGTGAACACGTGTTCGTAATCAACACGGAAACCGTAATCCAGCTGGAAGCTGATACCCAGGCCATTGTCGATACGCTGGTAGTTACGGCCATTTACGTATTCGATGCGGTCGCCCATGAAGTACGGTTGAACGGATTTCAGACCATACTGGCCAACCGGGAATTTGTAACCCGCGAAGTATTCCAGACCCCATGCATCACCGGCAAAGTAGTCGTTAACAGACACTTTTTTGGTGGTCATGAAGTTCTGATACCAGCCGCCGCCCAGAGAGAACGTCCAGTTATCCGGTGTCCAGCTGAAAGCCGTACCGAGGATGTTCTGATCGTAGGTTTTGCTGTCTTCACCGCGCATTTCCGCACGAGTGTAGTTCCAGGAAGTCCCCCACGCCAGGGTATCGGTGATGTGGTAATCCACACCTAGGGAACCACCGCCTTTACGTTTGTAGCGCAGGCCATTGTTCGGATTGTAGTCATCGCTGAACAGGTAAGAAGCGTAGAGATCAACGCCACCTGCCGTTTTCTTATATTTCAGAGACTTACGTGTACGATAAGAACCATCGTAGTCACCGTTGATACCGTTGCCTGAAGCCTGACCAATCATGTCATAGTCCCAGATATCGGTTTTCGCGCCCACAACATCATAGTAAATGCTGTTCTGTTGGCCGAAGGTCAGCGTACCCCAGGTATCGCTTTTCAGACCGGTGTACAGCATACGGCGAGTGGTGTTGTTCGCGCCTTCGGCATAGTGGTTATCCCAGTCGAACAGCGCCGGAATGTTCACACCCAGCTCGTAGTAGCTGACCCAGCTAATGTCATCAAACAGGTAGTAATCAGCCGCGAAACGGAAACGAGTACCGCCGTCAAAGCCGTTACGTTTGTAGCCGTTTTTACCATCGTCGCCGTTCATGTTCTGGAACTGCGGACGGATACTCCCGCCAACGGTAAAGTTCAGGCGACTCAGGGGGTTGCCAGCCTGTGGATCCTGCTTGAGCAGGGTGATTTCAGCTTGAGATGCGAAAGACGTCAAAGCCACTGCTGCGCCGATCGATAATGCCAGCGCTTTAATTTTTATTGTCATTATTGTTCCTTGATAAATTGCTCGTCATGTATCTGACAATCAAATATTATCGTTTATTAATAAATTCTACCTCGCTGATTTTTAATGAAACGTGCGACTTAGGGTTCCAGATTTACCGAATGGTGCCATAAAACGAAGGAAGCGGCGAAAAGGCGAG
>JBOFJM010000075.1:0-2630 GCA_051656825.1 Kluyvera sp. | reverse complement strand
CAGCTTATGCACCGGCTTGATTTTTTTCAGCACGTGCGAGCCTAACGTCAGGCTGTTTTTAATGGTGTCGGTTTGCACCAGGTCAAACAGAACCTGCTGCAACAGATGGTCTTTATCTTTCGCCTTTTTCCCGGCCAGCTCATCAGCGGCGTTCTCGCGTTCTGAGAGGTATTTTGCCATGGCGCTACTGGCTCCACGGTTGGAAAGGGCGAATACCGACGCGCCCGCCGCAGACGGGTTGGTAAAGCCATCGGCGTGAATCGACATAAACAGATCCGCACCGTGCTTGTGGGCAATCTCCACGCGGTCGTACAGAGGGATAAAGGTATCGCCAGTGCGGGTAAGACGCGCATCAATGCCGTTGCTTTGTAAGATTGAACGGACGTTCTTGGCTATCGCCAGCACCACGTGTTTTTCTTTTGAACCGTTATGCCCGATAGCACCGGTATCAATACCACCGTGGCCTGGGTCTAACATTACCAACCGCCGTCCCGACGATTTTTTCGCTGGTTTGCTATGCCCGTTGCTGGTTTTTAAGCTGGCATCTTTTGCCGCTGCCTGAGAGGCAATGCCTGATAATGTGAGCGCAGCCAATCCGGCTTTCAGTACCTGGCGGCGCGAAGTCAGTGTTTTTAAAGGTTTAAAAGTGCTCATTCCGGCCTGAGTTGTGAAAACAGTAATCTATATGTTATATCGTATCGCGTTTCTTGTTGCGACTGCGCGCGATAAGAATTGTTTTACTTTTCATTTCAATACGTGTCTGCACACTATTATGCCATTTTTTTCACTGTGCCGCGTCAGATATTGGCTAAATCAGCCGTTCACGCCATAATCACTGTTTTTGAACCTGAAAAGGTGGGTAATACCATGGAGATACGCGTTTTTCGCCAGGCAGATTTTGAAGAGGTCATCACTCTATGGGAGCGATGCGATCTGCTGCGCCCATGGAACGATCCCGAGATGGATATCGAGCGCAAAGTGAATCACGACGTCAGCCTGTTTTTGGTGGCGGAGGTGAACGGTGAAGTGGTCGGTACGATTATGGGCGGTTACGATGGTCATCGCGGTTCCGCTTATTATTTGGGGGTTCATCCTGAATACCGTGGAAGGGGAATTGCCAACGCACTCCTGAACCGTCTTGAGAAAAAACTCATTGCTCGCGGTTGTCCGAAAATCCAGATTATGGTGCGGGAAGAGAACGAGGTCGTACTGGGAATGTACGAACGTCTGGGCTATGAACATGCCGATACGCTCAGCCTGGGTAAGCGTTTGATTGAAGATGAAGAGTACTAAACCGCTCATCTTTCCTTCCGATTATGATGCGCTGGGGAGGTTGCAGCTCCCTTGGCTATTCTGGTGTGTATTGTTGTTGCAGATGCGTGCTTTTGCACGGGCATTACATGCTATCGCTTTTGAGAATGTGCATTTCGAAGGTTTAGATCTGCTTTATGTCGTCTTTCCTGGCATCCCTGCGTTGGTGGTTTTCGCGCTGTTTAGTAGAGTGCGACGCTACTGGAGCTGGGGGCTTTGGTGTCTTGGGCGTTGGGTGTTGATTTTTGGGCAATGTCTGCAATTAGTCTGGCCTTTGCTTCATTGGTTTAATGGCGAATCAATCACCGGATGGGCGTTAGCCTTTTTTGTCATCAATATTTCGGCGTTGTGGTGGGTATGCTCAAGCCGGCGCTTATGGGCTTGTTTTACGAGTGAATACGGTTATCCATCATTTCATTATAAAAATATCCGTTATTGAAATGGTTGTTGTAATGAGCTTACGTTGGCTGATATAGAATTGAAGATGAAGAGTACTGATTTTTCTCCTACCGATTTCGACGCGCAAGGCCGCCTGCGTCTGCCTGTTTTATTCTGGTGCCTGTTATTGTTGCAGGCGCGGACGTGGGTGTTATTTCTGATGGCGGGCGCATCGCGCAATCAGGGCGATGTCTTGCTGAACCTGTTTTATCCTGACCACCATCTTTTCTGGATTGGCCTGTTGCCGGGCATTCCGGCGGTGCTGGCTTTTTTAATCAGTGGGCGACGCCATGTTCACCCGCACGCCTGGCGTCTACTGCGACCGGCGCTTATCATGGCTCAAATCGTCCTGCTTGGCTGGCAGCCGTGGCAGTGGTTAAACGGAGATGCTATTTCCGGCATCGGGTTGAGTCTGTTTATCGTGGATATTTTTGCCTTATGGTGGCTGCTGACTAACCGGCGTTTACGCGCCTGTTTTACGGATGCTGCGCAATAGACGGCACTTTTTGTGTTTTACGCACTCCAATAAGCCTGACTTGAATAGATAGGAAATATTAATGAAATCGCTGCGTATACTCGTGTGTGCCCTCCCGCTGGCTTTGACCGGCTGTTCAACGCTGTCGTCGGTAAACTGGTCTGCGGCTTATCCGTGGAACTGGTTTGGTTCTTCCGCAGGAGTGACTGAACAGGGCGTCGGTGGCCTGACTGGTGCAACGGCGCTGAATGAGCAGGCCATTAGCGATGCGCTCGGCAGCAGCTACCGTTTACGCAGCGGGATGAAAACCCACAACGGCAATATCGTGCATTATTTTGAAGCGCTGCGCGGTGACCAACTGGCGCTGATGATTAATGGTGATAACGGTACGGTGAGCCGGATTGAC
>JBOFJM010000074.1:0-5598 GCA_051656825.1 Kluyvera sp. | reverse complement strand
GAGCGTCAGACAGCCAAATTGACCCTTCCTGCAACGTCGCTTGTAAAGTCATGGTGCGCTCGGCAAAAGCGCTGAGCTTCGCCAGTTGTTCATCATCAAGATACCAAATGCTCAGGTTCTTAAAGCCCGCCATTTTGCTTTGGTTCTGCTGCCACCAAATTTCCGCCGCGCGGCTGTTGTACGTAAACAGCGCTACGTCTTGCGACTGGCTACAGGCCTTTTTAATTCGCCGTTCATCCGGCAGGCCAAGCTCAATCCACAGATCGATCCCTAAATGATCGTTACGCAGCCACACTTCTGGCTCATCTTCCGAGGAGAGGCCACGGGTAAATTGCAGCCGCTCGTCGGCGTACTTAATCCACGCCAGCAGGCGCAGCATCATACGTTCCTGCGTTTCTGATGGGTGGCGGGCCAGCGTTAAAGACGCATCCAGAAACTGGTTGCGGTCGATATCCGCGACATTGACCACCGCTTTATAAATTGTTGCTTTCAGCGCCATGACAAACTCCTGCGAAAAATGGGGGTCATTGTAGCGAAATCGGGGCCAAAAGGCTGTTGCGAATTACATCTGCCGCCGCTCATCCCGCTGATAATGCTTAAATGAGTATGATATAGTCACCTTGCTAAACAGAGATTATCTTCATAGGCTTAATTGAAGCGCTGACAGGAGGGCATGTGGGCAACTATTGTGAGTTAATTCGTCAACGCTATGCGGAAATTGCCAGCGGTGATTTAGGGTATATCCCGGATGCGCTAGGTTGTGTACTGAAAGTTTTGAACGAGGTCGCGGCGGATGACGCCCTTTCTCCGTCAGTCAGGGAAAAAGCTGCCTATGCAGCGGCAAACTTACTGGTGAGCGATTATGTCAATGAATGATACTTATCAACCCATCAATTGCGATGACTATGACAATCTTGAGCTTGCCTGCCAGCACCATCTCGTCCTGTCACTGGAGCTGAAAGACGGCGAAGTGCTGCAAGCCAAAGCGCATGATCTGTTATCCCGTAAAAACGTGGAGTATCTGGTCGTCGATAGCGCGGGCGAACTTCGCGAACTGCGTCTCGACCGAATTGCCAGTTTTAGCCACCCTGAAATCGGTACAGTGGTGGTCAGCGAGTCATAATTTAGAAACGGGCGGCCTGGCTGCCCGTTTTTTTCCATACAAGCTTTAACCCCGTCCCCGACATCACCGCCCCTTCTTGCGTAACAAACCGCCCCGCCGCCGCGATAAGCACATCATTATAAAACAGCAGCGGCGTAGTATCGCGCAGCCACGGCGGAACCCCCAGCTCTTGCCAGATTTTCTTCAGCTTACGCCCGCCCTGTCTGCCAACAATATGCAGTTGACCCGGCGCTTTAAAACGCACGCTCACGCTTTCATCACTGTGCGGCGGGCGTATATCGCCACCGTCAATAAGTTGCACCACGCCCAACACATCCGGCAACACCAACGGCTGCTGCCAGCACGACCATGAAACGACCGTTTCACTTTGTCCGGCAATAACCGATATCCACCACAGTTGTGACTGGTAGCGGCGAATCTCGTAATCGCCGAAACGCAGGCAAGGAGTGGCATCTTCCCGCGCCATCACCACTTCCGCCCAGATACGCGCCAGCGCATCGCGCGAAGGCATTGGCGCATTTAATGAATCCAGCCAGCGGCGCAGAATAGCTGAGCGGCGCGGAGTGCTCATCGCCAATAATGGTGCGATAGAAAGTGAGCCTTGCGGCGTAATGCAGTGCGCCAACTCTTCTGCCAACAGCGTATCTAACAGTTGCTCCTGCTCGCCGCAAAGCTCAGCGCTGCGCGACACCGCGCGGGTGAAATGCGGCCAGCGCTGCTGCAACAGAGGGACAACCCGCAGGCGCAGAAAATTACGGTCATAGCTGTCATCCTGATTGCTTTCATCTTCAATCCAGGACAAACCGTGCTCCCGCGCCCATTGTTCCAGTTGACTACGCGATTGCGTCAACAGCGGGCGTACCAGTTGCGTGTTAGCAAACGTTGAAGTTTCCGCCATTGCAGAAAGCCCCGCCGGGCCGCTGCCGCGTTTTAGCGCCAACAGAAAGGTTTCACACTGGTCATCAAGATGCTGCGCCGTGACTAAAATCTCATTGGGTAACAGCGTGTCAGCAAAGGCTTGATAGCGCGCCCGCCGCGCATGTGCTTCTACGCCTAGCCCTTCATCCTGAAGCTGTACCCACGTAACCGTCAAAGGGACTTGCCATTGCTGGCATACGGTTTCGCAGTGTGCCACCCAACTGTCGGCATGAGCGCTTAAGCCATGATGAATATGAATCGCGCGGAGAACCACGTCGGGGTGTTGCGCCCGCCATTGCACCAACTGGTGCAACAGCACCGTAGAGTCCAGGCCGCCGCTAAAAGCGACCAAAATGTGGCGAGAGGTGAGAAGTGAAGTATTCAGCGTAAGTGCGAGCATAATGAGTGTTTACCGTGATATTGCCCGGAACGATACCGAGCAAGTATCACAATGACAAGCCTTACTGTTCATACAGTTCGAGCGGCAGGCCGTCAGGATCGTTGAAAAAGGTAAAGCGTTTATCGGTGAAGGGATCAACGCGGATCGCCTCACAGGCGATGCCGTGAGCCTGTAAATGCGCCACGGCGGCCTCGATGTTATCAACGCTGAACGCTAAATGGCGCAGGCCGCAAGCCTCTGGTCGGCTAGGGCGCAGTGGCGGAAACGGGAACGAAAACAGCTCAATCACATACTGGCCGTTAAGCGCCAGGTCGCCTTTCCACGAATCACGTGCTTCGCGGTAAACCTCACTTTGCAGCGTAAAGCCTAAGATATCGCAGTAGAACGACTTACTCGCCGCATAATCCGTCGCAATAATGGCGATGTGATGAACCTGTTTTAACCCCAGCATCGTTTTTCTCCGTTGACCGTTTCCAGCACGTTACCCGCGCCAGCTATTAGCACGCAAGCCCTCAACCGTTTTTTAGGACTCTCACCCGATAGACACCGTTTTCATCGCGTTTTGCCCCGTGGATATCGGTTTCAAAGCCCGGATAATGTCGTCCAATGGAACAGAGCATCAGCAAGAAATCGAGCACCGAGCGGCTTTGTTCGGTGATCATCTCTCCTGGCATCAGCAACGGTACGCCAGGCGGATACGGCAGAATCATATTGGCGGATATTCGCCCGACCAAATCCTCCAGCGCGACCGTCTCTACCTCGCCTTTAATTTGCTGCTGCCATGCCCGATGCGGCGTCAGTTTCATCTCCGGCAGGACATCAAACGCCCGCAGCATTAAACGCGGCAGGTCATGCTGGCGAATCAGTTTATGAATCCCCTGCGCCAAATCCTGGATGCGCATATTACGGTAGAAATCGGGATCTTCGGCGTACAAATCTGGCAGCATATTTTTGACCCGCAAATTGAGGTCATAGGCGCGCTTAAACTCGGTTAACCCCCGCAGCAGCCCCATCGCACGCGTTTTATCGATGCCAATGCTGAATAAGAATAGCAGGTTGTATGGGCCTGTTTTCTCTACCACCACGCCGTGCTCGTCGAGGTATTTCGCCACCAGCGCCGCCGGAATACCGTCGTCGCTCATGTTGCCTTGCTCATCCATGCCCGGCGTCAGAATCGTCACTTTTACCGGATCGAGATACATATGCTCAGCGTCGGCATCGCTAAAACCGTGCCACGTTTCGCCAGGCGAAACCGGCCAGCATTCAGCCTCATCAATCTCTTCCGGCTGCCAAATATCGAAGAACCAGCTATCCGACTCTTCACGCAGCCGCTGTACTTCTTTGCGAAAATGCAGCGCTCGCTCCACCGAGCGGTTAATCAGCCGCTTGCCGGAATTACCGCGCAGCATCGCCGCCGCTGTCTCAATTGAAGCGACAATCGGGTAGCTCGGCGACGTTGAGGTATGCATCATAAAGGCTTCGTTGAAGGTATCTTCATCGTAGTCGCCCTTGATGTGAATCAGCGAGGCCTGCGACAGCGCCGCCAGCATCTTATGCGTGGACTGGGTTTCAAAGAACACTTTTCCCGGTACTCGCTCGCCGCTCATGCCGCTTTTGCCCTGGTAAATCGGGTGGAAGTGAGTATAAGGAACCCAGGCAGAATCAAAATGAATCGACGGTACGTCGAGCGTTTGTTTTATCCAGTTGGTGTTGTACAGCAGGCCGTCATAGGTGGAGTTGGTGATCACCGCATGTACCGGCCACTGAGCGCCTTCGGTGGCATCGACTTTGCGTTGCAGGCTGTCGCGGGTAAATTCCTGCTGCGGAATGCCGCCCAAAATTCCCAACGCGTTACGCGTCGGTTTCAACCACAGCGGCACAACGTCGCTCATCATCAGCAGATGCGCCAACGATTTATGGCAGTTACGGTCAATCAGTAACGTGCTGCCACTGGGCGCGGCGTACATGCCGACAATTTTATTTGATGTCGATGTGCCGTTCGTCACCATGTAGCTCTGCTCTGCTCGGCTCCGAAAGTACGAGCAATATATTCTTCGGCTTCCAGATGTGGGCCAGTATGGTCGAGCAGCGACCCTAGCTCAGTCACCGAAATAGAAACATCAGCTTTCAGCGTATTCGCGCCAAAAAAGTCGTAAAACAGGCAGCCTACCGGGCTTTTCTGATAAGCCGTTCCCGCCATATGCCCCGGAGTGCAGAAGGTATATTTCCCTTCGTTCACATAGGTAAACAGCGCTTTGGTAAACGGCGGCGTAATGTTGTCGAGGTATTCATCAGTGTACTGGCGGATACGGCTGGCGATATCTTCAGCCTGACCCAGCGCGTATTCAAAGAACCACAGCGCCATACGCATATCATGCGCGCTTACGTCCATTGTGGAATGGGTATTGATGAACGCATACAGCGGCAGGTATTCATTCAACTGGTTAATCTCACCGCACAGATCGGTGTTGTATTCGTCCCAGTCAAATATCACCCCGCAGATACGCGGGTTGTGCTCAATAAATTTCAGCAGGTCGGCACTGTTTTGTGGCCAGATGATTTTGAAGCCCTGCGCCAGCAGCGCCCCCTCCAGCTCCTTGATAGGCTCGTCTTTGTAGTAGACGCCGTGTGGCCCCATAATGGCGATAATATTCATGCTTCCCTCCTGGATAAACCTGGTAAAAGCATAACAGTAATCACGCCAATGCATTGCATTGGCGTGATAATTCACCTTACATCGCCTTCCATGCATCTCCCCAGGCCAGACCTACGCCCGGTTCGTAATAACTCGGTGCGACGTTACACCATGCGCCAACAGGCAACGGTTTGCATTGATACAGCGCGCCGTGGTTGTTGACGATGTCGCCCGCTTTCCAGGTCTGGCTGCTGCTCCAGGATGGATAGTTGATAACATCGCTATCGTTACCATCTTTCGTCTCATCTGCCGCTTCATCTGCGGCTTTCGCCTTCACGTTAAGGGTGTAGGTGGTGGTGCTGGATAAGACGCCATCACTCACCGTAAGGCTCACAACATACTGACTGTCCACCGTATTTTGCGGAGCCGTGAAAAGGATAACCGCTTTATCCTCGCCGCTGACCCGTTGACCATCCTGAGACATCCAGCTGTAGCTCAGCTTGTCTCCGTTAGCATCGGTAG
>JBOFJM010000073.1:0-5791 GCA_051656825.1 Kluyvera sp. | reverse complement strand
GGCGGAACATCACGAGCAGTACACCTGCGGCTAAGTTGGACAGCGAGCCTTGCAGCGCCAAGCCTACGGCCAAACCTGCCGCACCCAGCACAGCGATAACCGATGCCGTTTGCACACCGATGCGCCCCAGAGCAGCAATCAGCGTGAAGGCAATCACCGTATAGCGCACCAGCGCAGAGAGAAAATCAGCCACGGTGGCATCAATTTTACGCGCCCGCATCAGGCGGTTTACGGTGTTCGACACCACGCGCGCCGCAATCATCCCGACGATGATTATCGCGATTGCCGCAACAATATTGACGACGTAGCTCAGTAGTAACTCCTGGTTGCGCACCAGCCATGAACCGGCATCATTAATGCTACCGACAACGTTTAAATCTTCCATTCAATATTCCTTATGGATACCCGGATGAGAAACAAAAAACGAACCTGCAATGCACAGGTTAGGTATAAAGGTTAAACAAAATATCGGTATATTGCCAAATTGATCACGTTTTTTATACCTACCCATCATATTGAAAGGCAATAAAAAAGCCCGCTGCATAGCGGGCTTTTAGGCAAAACAAGCAGGTTTTCTTACAGAACGTCTTTCGCGTTCAGCTCAGTGAAAGCCTGTTCCAGACGAGTAATCATAGTCTGCTGACCGGCACGCAGCCATACGCGCGGATCGTAGTATTTCTTGTTCGGCTGGTCTTCGCCTTTCGGGTTGCCCAGCTGACCTTGCAGGTAAGCTTCGTTGGTTTTGTAGTAGTTCAGGATACCTTCCCAAGTTGCCCACTGGGTATCGGTATCGATGTTCATTTTCACTACGCCGTAGCTTACGGAGTCTTTGATTTCCTGAGCAGTAGAACCGGAACCGCCGTGGAAGACGAAGTTCAGGCTGTTGTGCGGCAGGTTGTGTTTCTTAGAAACATATTCCTGGGAATCGCGCAGGATAGTTGGAGTCAGAACCACGTTACCTGGTTTGTACACACCGTGTACGTTACCGAAGGAAGCAGCGATGGTGAAACGTGGGCTGATTTTGCTCAGCTCGGTGTAAGCGTAATCAACGTCTTCTGGCTGAGTGTACAGAGCAGAAGCGTCCATGTGGCTGTTGTCTACGCCGTCTTCTTCGCCACCGGTGCAACCCAGTTCGATTTCCAGGGTCATGCCCATTTTGGACATGCGCGCCAGGTATTTGGAGCAGATTTCGATGTTTTCGTGCAGAGACTCTTCAGACAGGTCAATCATGTGAGAAGAGAACAGAGGCTTACCGGTAGCCGCGAAGTGTTTTTCACCCGCGTCCAGCAGACCGTCGATCCACGGCAGCAGTTTCTTCGCGCAGTGGTCAGTGTGCAGGATAACAGGAACACCGTAGTGCTCAGCCATCTGGTGAACGTGATGCGCACCGGAGATAGCGCCCAGGATTGCCGCGCCCTGAGGAACGTCGGTTTTCACGCCTTTACCCGCGATGAAAGCAGCACCACCGTTAGAGAACTGAACGATAACCGGCGCTTTAACTTTAGCAGCGGTTTCCAGAACGGCGTTGATGGAGTCGGTACCGACGCAGTTAACTGCCGGCAGAGCAAAGTTATTTTCTTTTGCTACCTGGAATACTTTCTGAACGTCGTCGCCAGTGATGACGCCCGGTTTTACGAAATCAAAAATTTTAGACATGTTACGAGTCCTGTATCTGTATCTTCGACCGTTGAAGGGTGCGTGCTTGTACAGCGCGCTGAAAAATGGGCAGGTTTCCCTGCCCACAAAGATTTACTTCTTAGCGCGCTCTTCGAGCATAGCTACTGCCGGCAGAACTTTGCCTTCCACGAATTCGAGGAATGCGCCGCCGCCAGTGGAGATGTAGGAAATTTTGTCAGCAATACCGAACAGGTCGATAGCTGCCAGGGTGTCGCCGCCGCCTGCGATAGAGAACGCATCGCTATCTGCGATAGCGTTAGCAACAATTTCAGTACCTTTGCGGAAGTTCGGGAATTCGAACACGCCAACTGGGCCGTTCCACAGGATAGTTTTTGCGTTTTTCAGGATGTCAGCCAGTTTCTCAGCAGAAACATCACCCAGATCCAGGATCTGCTCGTCTTCTTTAACGTCAGATACGGATTTCAGGGTTGCTGGAGCAGTTTCAGAGAACTCAGTCGCTACGCGAACGTCCGTTGGAACTGGGATATCACAGATAGTCAGCAGGCGTTTCGCTTCGTCAACCAGGTCTGCTTCGTACAGGGATTTACCGACGTTGTGGCCTTGAGCGGCAACGAAGGTGTTCGCGATACCACCGCCGACGATCAGCTGGTCAGCGATTTTAGACAGGGAGTCCAGAACGGTCAGTTTGGTAGAAACTTTAGAACCACCAACGATAGCAACCATTGGGCGAGCTGGTTCTTTCAGTGCTTTACCCAGCGCGTCCAGTTCAGCCGCCAGCAGCGGGCCTGCGCACGCTACATCAGCAAATTTGCCGATACCGTGGGTAGACGCCTGAGCGCGGTGAGCAGTACCGAATGCATCCATCACGAACACGTCGCACAGTGCAGCGTATTTTTTGGACAGCGCTTCGTCGTCTTTCTTCTCGCCTTTGTTAAAGCGAACGTTTTCCAGAACAACCAGTTCACCGTCAGCCACTTCTACGCCGTCCAGGTAATCTTTTACCAGACGAACCGGGTTAGACAGTTTGTCTTTCAGGTAATTAACAACCGGCAGCAGAGAGAATTCTTCGTTGTACTCGCCTTCGGTCGGACGACCCAGGTGAGAAGTTACCATGACTTTCGCGCCCTGTTTCAGAGCCAGCTCAATGGTCGGCAGAGAAGCACGGATACGCGCATCGCTGGTCACTTTCCCTTCTTTAACTGGTACGTTCAGATCCGCACGGATAAAAACACGTTTACCAGCAAGATCCAGATCGGTCATCTTAATTACAGACATGGTGAATCCTCTCGTTGATACTTAAAGTTTTGCCGACGCTCAAGCGTCGAGCCTGAAACCAATAGCTGCCATTGCTAACGTGGTGTCGAGCATTCGGTTAGCAAAGCCCCATTCGTTATCACACCAGACCAGTGTTTTGATCAGATGTGCGCCACTGACTCGCGTCTGCGTACCATCAACAATGGCACTGTGCGGGTCGTGATTAAAATCAGTTGAGACCAACGGTAATTCCGTATAGTCAACTATACCATGAAATGCACCCTGTGCTGCTTTTTGCAGCAACTGGTTGACTTCATTTGCTTTTACTGGCTTTTTCACCGTCACGCTAAGGTCAATTGCCGTCACGTTGATGGTCGGCACGCGCACCGCGATTGCCTCAAAACGGTCACTAAACTGCGGGAAAATTCGAGCAATGCCCGCAGCAAGTTTAGTATCTACCGGAATGATCGACTGGCTAGCCGCGCGTGTACGGCGTAAATCCGGGTGATAGGCGTCAATCACCTGCTGGTCATGCATCGCGGAGTGGATAGTCGTGACCGTTCCCGATTCAATGCCGTAGGCATCATCCAACAATTTGATGACGGGAATGATGCAATTCGTGGTGCAGGAGGCGTTGGACACAATACGGTGTTCCGCACGCAACTCGTGTTGGTTAACCCCATACACCACGGTGGTGTCGAGATCATTGCTGCCAGGATGTGAAAAGAGCACTTTCTTCGCGCCTGCGGCGATATGCGCTTCACCATCAAGACGGCTACCGTATACACCGGTGCAGTCGAGAACCACATCAACCGACAGTTCACGCCAGGGGAGCGCCTCGATAGAGCGCTCATGCAGAAGACGGATAACGTCGTCTCCAACGTAGAGTTGTTCACGCTCCTGGCGAACATCCCAGGCAAAGCGGCCATGGCTGGTATCGTACTTCAACAAATGCGCGATACCCGCTGCATCTGCCAGCTCATTGATTGCCACTACGGTGATTTCCGCACGGCGTCCGGATTCATATAAAGCACGAACCACGTTACGTCCAATGCGACCGAAGCCATTAATCGCTACGCGTACGGTCATAGGTCTCCTGCAAGGTTATCCCGGTGCAAAGTGGCTGACAGAGTAATCCAGCCAAACGCTGAGGGAAACCTCACCTGCCACAAACAGTGACTGATTGGTTAAATGTCGAACACTTAATCGACTGAAACGCTTCAGCTAGAATAAGCGAAACAAGGAATAAAAGGAATGATTGTCCAGACAAACACGCCAGTTATCTGACGCGCGTCACATTTTCACAGGAATAATCGCCGACAAAAATTCCATTCCGCGCGGGCGTACCACTCTCGGCTTCAACCCTGACATTCAACGTAACCCAGTAAAGTTCTCATTTATCTAAACATTGCTAATATTATTAGCATCGATTTATCTTATCGCCATGCCGGTCACAAAATCCTCTTTATAGCGTGATAGACTCATCTGCCACTATAAAACAGCCTGCAATTATTTTTTCACTCATAAATAAAAGACATTAATCGCATCAATTAAAAACGCCTTAAAACCATTCAGTAAGAAAATATTTTGACGTTATTAATGCATTCATATAACTGGAATTCATTCACGTCTTGCCCGTTCAAAATATTCACAAGGATGATTAATGAAGCAACAGATGCAAATGATTGGACAAGCCATGCTAGTCCCCATATCAATCATTACGATTGGCTCAATGTTTATGGGTTTTGGCAGCGCTTTCACCAATAAAGAGACGCTGGACGCATTAAATTTAGGAATGTTATTTAAACCAGACTCTCTCTGGTTTATTGCATTTAGCGTAATGAAAGCGACCGGCGATGTCGTATTTCGCAACCTTCCCCTCTTTTTCTCTATTGGCGTCGCATTTGGTTTAGCGAAAAAAGAGAAAGCCTGGGCGGCGTTTTCCGGCGCAGTGTGTTTTATGTCGATGCACTACATCCTCAGTACATTGCTGACGTTAAAAGGGATTAGCGCACAAACGACGACCGCAGACTGGTTTATCGCTCAACAACATCTCGATCCCGTCGCGGCGGTACAGCAGGCGTCCATTTTCACCACCGAACTGGGTATGTTCACTTACCGAATGAGCGTGTTTGGCGGAATGGCGGTAGGGCTTGTCACCGCCTGGCTGCACAACCGCTTATACAACGTCAAACTGCCGCTGGTGCTCTCCTTTTTTGCCGGTACGCGCACCGTGCCAATTGTTACGCTGGTCGCCGGTTCGCTGATGGGCTGTGTTCTCTATATCATCTGGCCGCCCATTGGTTGGGTGCTTGCGCAGTTCAGCAAAATGATCGGCGACTCCGGGATGTTCGGCACTTTTATCTGGGCCGTTGCTGATAAATCACTGCTGCCGGTCGGCCTGCATCACTTAATTACCACGCCAATACGTCTGACGGAGCTGGGCGGTTCACTGGAGGTTTGTGGCAACCTGGTTAGCGGCACAACCAATATCTATATGGCGCAGTTGGGCTGTAACGAAACGACCGAGCTACTGGTTCGGGGCTTTCAGTCCGGCCGCGTAGTGACGCACTTTGGCGCCCTGCCTGGCGCCGCGTTGGCGATATACCAGTGCTCTCGTTCTCAGCACAAAAAAGTCGTTGCCGGTCTGTTGTTACCTGTAGTTGCGACCATGATGTTATTTGGCGTAACCGAACCTATCGAATATACCTTCTTATTTGTCGCGCCGTGGTTATTCTATTTTGTTCATGTTCCGCTAACCGGATTAATATTTGTTTTAACTGAAATGGCTAACGTCTCCGTGTACGGTGGATGCCTAAAAGATATTCTTCCCGTACTTCTGCAACCGGGCAAATTAAACCTGTGGGGATATCTGTGGCTAACCCCCCTATTTTTCGTT
>JBOFJM010000072.1:0-6246 GCA_051656825.1 Kluyvera sp. | reverse complement strand
ACGAGTATTTCCTTCGCTACTCCGGGACCTCAGCACTCCAGCGCTGTATGGTGTTGTCGGAAGCCCCGGTATATGTGTACTCGCTGCCTTATCAACATTAAGCGTTTATTGCGGCTGGCGCTCAGCGTCTATTTGTTGCAGGTTATTCTCAGCCCAGCTAATAAAGGCTTTCTTCGCCAGCGCCTTACTGTATAACCAGCCCTGGCCGGATTGCACACCGTGCTCAAATAGCCAGTCGCGCTGGCTGGTGGTTTCAATACCTTCCGCCACCATGGTGAGATCCAGCGATTTCGCCATTTCGATGATATGGCTGGTAACAGGGTTATCTTCCAGCGTATCGACAAACGCTTTATCGATTTTCAACGTATCCACCTCCAGATTCTGAAGGTAGCTCAGGCTAGAGTAGCCCACGCCGAAGTCGTCGATATAAATCGCGTGGCCCAGTTCTCGATACGCCTGGAGCACCGGTCGTGCCGTTTGTGGCGCGACTAAATCGCGCTCGGTGAGTTCCAGCACTATCTGTTTGGGCTGTAGTTTCCAGTGCTGGATCTGTTGGTGAATCAGCGTCGGGAGCGTGGGGGAGCTGAGATCATCGGCGGTAATATTAATCGAAATATACTGCTGAGGATGCTGGGAAAGCCACTTGCCCATGTCCTCGAAAACACAGCGTACGATGTGCTCAGTCAGCTGCCGCATCACACCGGTTTGCTCTGCAATGGCGATAAACAGATCCGGGCGCAGCCACCGGCCATCCGCCTGCTGCCAGCGGGCAAGGGCTTCCGCGCCAACAATGCGTCCGCTTTTCAGCGACACCACCGGTTGATAATGCACACAAATTTCTTTGGACTTGATAGCATCCAGAATCCGCTGATGCGACGATTGCAGACGGCGCAGAAGGCGCAGTATCAGGAATGAGGCCAGTAAACTCAGCAATACGCCCACCGGCAGCCAGATTAACAGTTGACGATACCAGTTGTGGGCCAGGGGGTGGGTGGATGACCAGGTCAGCAGAATAGCGCCCATTTCTGGCAGGTCCCGCTGTTTAAATACGGTATTGTTATCTTCCAGCACCGGCTGAAAGACGCGCAGACGTTTCTGCCAGATCTCGCGGTCAACAGGGTAGTTGCTGGCCATAACGCGGTGATTATAGTGGGTAATCAGCGCCGCATGGATCGGATAAGTGGTATCCGGCAGTACATCAAGCAGCGACTCCGGGTCGATAACCGTCATGTATTTGCCTTTACTCACCGCCAGCATCACTTCATCCGTTTGCAGATCGTGACGGGTGGTAAGCCAGACGCGGTAGCCCTCTGGAGTGGTAAATTCTGAGCCAGGAACTGGGCTTGATAACGCGTTGCTCAGCAGTTCACACGACGATTTGTTCTTCTCAAGATAATAGACGCGTTGAATATACTGATGGATGTAGGACATTTTCTGGATCTGTTGCAGGTGTTCCTGGCTGCACGGTTTGCCCTGAAAACCGTTCACTTCATCAAGCGTTTCTTTGATCTGCTGCTTCACCCGCACGCTACGCGCCAGCACTCGTTCGACGTAGTTATCCATCTCTTTATTAAAAAGCTCATTCGCCTGGCGATCGGCTAACCATAGACTCAGCGCAATAGGTAAAAAAATAGAAATAATCAGCACGCCTGTGATCAGGCCCATCAGACGCTGAGTGGTCATCATCGCTCCTTTAGCGCGCAGCGGGTGGTCATCTGAGGGGAGCTACCTGGTATAACCAGACAAGTCCTTCAATGTATATCAATAGAGATATTGTACCCATTATTAGAACTTATTCGTATCGTTAGGTATTAAAGCGCGGAATCGTTATTCATTTGCTGCACAGACAATTTGATTTTTACCGCGATTTTTAGCCACGTATAGCAGGCTATCGGCGCGAGCTATCAACTCGTTGCTGCCCATTTTTTGCTTCATACATACGCCACCGCTGAAACTCACGTTTAAATCAATCTCACTGAAACGGCGCTGAACGCAACTCTCTCGCCAGTGGTTAAGATACTCCTGCGCCTTGTGGAGCGTCATGCCGTGGAACAGCACTGCAATTTCCTCGCCGCCATAGCGGTAAAGAGTAATGTTATCCAGGCCGCGCAGACGCTGGCCGATTTCAGCCACCGCTTTGAGCACCATATCGCCAGTGGCATGACCATAGCTGTCGTTAATATGTTTAAAATTATCGATATCAATCAGTGCCAGACACAGGTCATCTGTGTCCTGATGCACTTCAAGATCGTTATCGAACGCGCGACGATTTCCCAATGAGGTCAAGCTGTCGGTCAGCGCTTCATTTTTGATGATTTCCTGCTGTAGCGTGGCGTTGTTAATTTCTTCATACAGCAGTTGCTCGGAGGCCTTTTTTTCAATGCTGCCGTTACGGATCCCGTTGGCGATGCGCAGATAAAGTGCGTTCAACGCGTTGCGTACCGACCACCAGCAGATAAACAGAGCGATAAGCGCAAAGAGCATACAGAGCAGGATGTTGACACATTTGCTAAACACCTGAGCGTTTAAGTTCCTGGCGGGAACTTCGTGCATCACGAACCAGCCTGTGCTGCTGATCGCGCTGTAAAAGTACCAGCAATCATTCTGCGCAAGATAGAAAAAGTCGTGTTTTTTATTGATTTGTTCCGTTAGTGCTTTTAGTGCCAGCGGGCTGATTTCGCCATTCATGCTGTCAACCTGCTGGCCGTGAGCATCGATAAGCCAGGTGCGACCGAGCAGCGGCGAATAGGTGGTATTCAGCATATATTCGCTGGAATCGGTATTCAGGCGAATCGCCAGCACGCCCATTTTCTCACCGTCGGCGCTGCTCACTAACGCTTTTGACAGTGTCAGCGTCTTATGCCCATCCTCAAAAATATCCTGACTACTGGTGTAGTGGATGTTTTCAGCATCGTCATGAAGTGCCTGGGGGTACCAAATGTGGATGCGCGGATCGAGCTCTTTTTTCGCGTTTTCGTTCAGCTCAACGTTCGGTAGGCGGATATGGTTGCCGTTGAGGTCGGCGTACACAATAGCCCGCGCATCGGGCATGCTATTGAAACGATCGAACAGCCAATGACGCAATTCCGGATCAATCGTGCTGTGTTTGGTCAGCTCCATCTGGCGCAAAGTCTCATCCATCATGACCGCGTAGCCGGAGAGGTATTTCTCAGCAAAAGAGGAGAGCGTCTGAACGTATCTGACACTTTGTCGCTGGTAGGTTGATTTTACATCAGACCACTGAAGGGTTACCACCAATGAGCTTGCGGCGACGAAGACGAATGTGGTCACGAGGAAGCAAATATTTAATGGCCGACGAAAGTTTAGACTTTGAATCACAGCTTTTTCCAAAAGCATAATAAACATATCCTTTAGAACAAGAACATATGTTTGAAATATGTTGATGTCCGTTTAGCGATCAAAAATATAACGTTCTGGCTCTGCTTGGTGAGATGGAAAGCACCGTAGGGTGAGGCCATTTTTTAAGGTGACGTATGGTACAGCTGAGAAAATTAATTGTCAAAGTCGATTAAAGTCTTTGTTATCGAACGATTAAATCGATCAGCAAAAATATTCATACCATACCAGGTAGAGTCGATCGATAACGTATTATTGATTGGCGAAAACGATCATCATTTGTAACCCTATTCACAACAGTTTCCTTTGAAAACAAAATGTTATAAATTTCACTTAAGGGCGCTTTCACTTTTTTTGAATTATTGTCAGAGCGGTAAAAATAAAATTTTTTATTGCAATGGCGATTATTTCAGCAATTTTATTGGTTTTCTTTGGTTGTGATAAATGCTGTATTTTACGGAAGGTTATTTTCCCATACAAGCGGAATATTAATTTCCCTGCGGAAGCAAATAATTTAAAATCAAGGTGCTGTTGATATATGTGCGAATGAAATTCGCCGATTCGAGGAGTTAAATATAATTAAGTTCGTTAATTCCAGTGGTTATTATAAGAGTTATCCTAATTGACACCTGGGAAAAATGAAAAGAAAGCGGTTACATCTATTATTCTAAATAAGGGAAATTGATTCGGCGGGGGCAAACCTTCCCCATGCAGGGGAAGGTTGAGAGGCAACTTACATGCCAGAGAAGACATTCATGATGATGCCGCCGCTGATAATCAACAGCATGGCAAAAATGGCCGGGAGGTCGGGTTTCTGTTTGTAGAGGATCATGGAGCAGATAGTGACCCCCACGATACCAAAGCCGCACCACAACGAGTAAGCCACGCCAACCGGGATCGTACTCATCGCACGGGTGAGGGCGAAATAGCATAGCGAGTACGCGCACACCACCAGCACCGACGGCCACAACCGGCTGAACCCGTTGGTTTTCTTGATCATGGATGTACCGGTGATTTCAGAACCGATAGACAGCGCCAGCCATAAAAATCCGAGATTAAACATATGCTATTCCTTGTCAGTTAGTTGGCGATTTTTTTATCGAGGGTAGAAACCGGCGTTGGAGGCGTTTCTTCGCTCTCCTCGCTGCCCATTTTGGAGAACAGATTCATAATCACGATGCCGCTGGCGATGATCGCCATGCCGATAATGGCGGCGGTATCAGGGTGCTGGCCGTAAAAAATCATTCCCAGCGTTGACACCATAAGGATCCCAGTTCCAGACCAGGTGGCGTAAGCCAGACCTACCGGAATATCTTTCACCGCGCGTGATAGCGAGTAGTAGCAAATGCAATACAGCACCACAATCAGCGCCAGCAGCAGGGTTTTGGTAATCCCTTCGCTGTTGTCGAACATTTTGAGTGTGGAGGTCGCCGAGGTTTCAGAAAAGATAACCAGCAGCATCCATAGCCAGCATTTTGTTTTAGAAGACATAATCTAAACTCCAGGGTTATTTATCGAGGTAAGGTTATTTTTTTTGTGCTTTCAAAAAATCGACGGCGGCATCGGTCAGCACGGCGTCGGGAGTCTCGGCCAGCGCAGGATTATTGACGATATCTGTGACAGTCAGATAACGGCGCGCGTCACCAGGCGTGGCCGTCGGGCGTTGAACACCAGACGTCAGTTTTTCCAGCAAACTATTCATGGTACAGAGCACCACGCCACAGCTCTCCAGCCGGGCGAGGGTGGTCTTAACATGTGCCGCATAGGCGCTATCCGTCTGCACGCCGCGCAGCTGATTCAGCTCGCTGTGTGGATCGCAGTGATAACGCAGCGCCAGTACCGGAATCCCCGCTAACAGCGCGTCATGCAACCTGCGCGCCACCGGGCTTTGCAGGCTACCGTTCAGCAAATCAGCCGCCAGCGGATAATCGAGAAACGGCAGCAGCAGCGCTTTATAAGGTGCGGCGGGCAGCGCGTTGTGCCACTGCGCGACAGGCAGCGTTTCCCCCAGCGCCTGCCACTGCTCGGCATCCTCAATCGCGCCGTCTAACGCCAGATGCAGCGTCTGCCCGCAGCCTGCCAACCGCTGGCGAATCGCGTGGCGATAGCCCTGCGCGGGCGTCACCATCACCAACACCGGCGGTTGCAGGCGCTGGATAATTTGGCTGACCAGACGGTCCAGCTGTTGCTCAGTCATCGTCGCCTCCGTTAGCGAACCAGGGTCACTGGCACGCCGTTTTTAAGCCCAGCGGCGTTTGCCTCTTCGGTATCGATGTGGAATTCGAGGGCGAAATCATCGCGCACTCGCACTACCACCTCATCGAAGGTGAGCTGGCGTTCGCCGTGGCTGCGTACACTCACTTTTTGCCCGTTGCTGACGTTCAAACGGCGGGCATCGGCGGGTGACATATGAATATGCCGCCAGGCGCAAATCACCTGTGAACGTAGCTCGACGTGGCCTGCCGGGCCAATCAGCAACGCGCTACCGGCGTTATCTAATTGCCCCGACTCGCGTACCGGTGCTTTTATGCCGAGGGCAAAACAGTCGGCGCGCGAGACTTCAAGCTGTGAAACCGGGCGAGTGGGGCCGAGCACGCGCACGTGGGTGAGCGAGCCTTTTGGCCCGACGATTGTCACGCACTCCTCGGCGGCAAACTGGCCAGGCTGGCGCAGCGGTTTAAACGGCGTCAGGGTATAGCCCTTGCCGAACAGCGCCTCGACGTCAATCTGCGCCAGGTGTACATGGCGGTTAGAAATGCCAACCGGAATCTCCGGCGCGGTATCCACCAGACGTGCGCTGATTTTTTCCTGTAGCAGGGTGTCAATCATGCCTTTTTCCCTTTCTTATTCGCGGCGTGCTTGTCTTCCACGATGGCGGGTGGCGTGGCA
>JBOFJM010000071.1:0-2311 GCA_051656825.1 Kluyvera sp. | reverse complement strand
CCGAAAGCACCCATGCCGTTAAATATATTATCGACACGCTGATGGCAAGCGATGGCGATATTACACTGGTTCCCGTCGGGCCGTTGACCAACATTGCGGTAGCCATGCGAATGCAGCCCGCTATTTTGCCGAAAATCCGTGAAATTGTTCTGATGGGCGGGGCATACGGAACCGGTAACTTTACCCCGTCAGCGGAGTTTAACATCTTCGCAGACCCTGAAGCGGCGCGTGTCGTTTTCACCTCTGGCGTCCCGCTGGTAATGATGGGGCTAGACTTGACCAACCAAACGGTGTGCACCGCTGACGTGATAACGCGGATGGAAAAAGCCGGTGGCCCGGCAGGGCAACTGTTCAGCGACATCATGAATTTCACCCTTAAAACGCAATTCGAAAACTACGGTTTAGCCGGTGGGCCGGTACATGACGCGACCTGTATCGGTTATCTGATTAACCCGCAGGGGATTAAAACGCAAGAAATGTACGTAGAGATCGACGTGAACAGCGGCCCATGCTACGGGCGCACTGTCTGTGATGAGCTCGGTGTGCTGGGCAAGCCTGCGAATACGAAGGTTGGTATTTCCATTGATACTGACTGGTTCTGGGGCTTAGTCGAAGAGTGCGTGCGTAAATATATTTAACCCGGCAACTGGCCTGCACGGGAAAGATGCAGGCCGCTAAAACCCAATGGGCAGTATGCGGTCGCCCGTTATGTATTCAGAACTGGCATAACGAGATAACCATTATGGATGTCATGAGAAGTGTTCTGGGGATGGCGGTATTACTGATAATTGCTTTTCTGTTGTCGGTGAATAAAAAACGTATCAGCCTGCGTACCGTTGGGGCGGCGCTGGCGCTGCAATGTGTCATTGGCGGTGTGATGCTCTATTTTCCCCCGGGGAAATGGCTGGCGGAGCAGGCCGCAATGGGCGTGCATAAAGTCATGACCTACAGCGATGCCGGAAGCGCCTTTATTTTTGGCTCACTCATTGGGCCGAAAATGGACGCTGTCTTTGACGGCGCAGGGTTTGTCTTTGCCTTCCGTGTGCTACCCGCCATTATCTTCATCACCGCTCTGGTGAGCCTGCTGTATTACATCGGTGTGATGGGGTGGCTGATTCGTATTCTTGGCGGGATTTTCCAGAAAGCGCTGAATATCAGCAAGATAGAATCATTTGTCGCGGTAACAACGATTTTCCTCGGGCAAAATGAGATCCCGGCTATCGTGAAGCCCTTTATGGACAGGCTCAACCGCAATGAGCTGTTTACTGCTATCTGTAGTGGAATGGCGTCGATTGCTGGATCGACGATGATCGGTTACGCCGGGCTGGGGGTTCCGATTGATTATTTATTGGCGGCGTCGCTGATGGCCATTCCCGGCGGGATCCTGTTCGCGCGGATACTTAGCCCGGCAACGGAGGAATCCCAGGTTTCATTCGAGAATTTATCGTTCACGGAAACGCCGCCGAAAAGCATTATCGAGGCGGCGGCAAGCGGCGCGATGGCTGGCCTGAAAATTGCCGCCGGTGTGGCAACGGTGGTGATGGCGTTTGTGGCGATAATTGCGCTGATTAACGGCATTATCGGTGGCATTGGTGGCTGGTTTGGCTTTGGACACGCCACGCTTGAAGGGATTTTTGGCTATCTTCTTGCGCCTTTGGCTTGGCTGATGGGCGTTGACTGGGCTGATTCTACGCTGGCGGGGAGCCTGATTGGGCAAAAGCTGGCGATTAACGAGTTTGTCGCTTACCTCAACTTTTCGCCATATTTACAGACTGCGGGGGCGCTGGATGTAAAAACCATTGCCATTATCTCTTTCGCCCTGTGTGGTTTCGCTAACTTTGGCTCAATTGGCGTGGTGGTTGGGGCGTTTTCCGCCATTGCGCCACAGCGCGCGCCGGAAATTGCTCAACTGGGGCTGAGGGCGCTGGCAGCGGCGACGCTCTCTAACCTGATGAGCGCGACGATTGCCGGTTTCTTTATTGGCCTGGCATAACTGAAAACTGTAATGCTGGTCAGTTAAGCGCCACATTCCGTTCACCTGATGTTTTGTAGAATATGAAGCACCTGTTCCTGTGAACGGGTCAAGGGGGACTGCCGAGTCCCCCTTGACAATCCCTGCGGCCCCGCAGGGAAATCGGTGCTTCGCACTGCGCTCGCCTGCGAACTCCAGCCTGCGGCTCGCCGATTTCCATCGGGGACTCATCGGTTTCAGCCACTCTGGTTGTTGCTATTCATTCAAAGACCGCACTGACATGGGCGGCGATACTAAAAGTAGAACGCCCCTTAACTGACCAACATTAGCCGGATAGCG